>NZ_JAMPLI010000059.1:0-23610 GCF_039962475.1 Leptolyngbya sp. GB1-A1
TCATCTGCATAAGCTTCAGAAGTTGCCGGGGCGCATCGTGCGGTACTTTAAACATCCTGCCATTGCTTATGCTGCCTGACCTTATGCACTCTCTATACTTGCCAGGTTAATAACTATCGTGCCTAATTGTGCCTCCTTACAAACGGCAAGAGAGCGATCGTCCTGATCCCCCTCGTCTCACCATGATCAGTTCTGCCACAATGCTGACAGCGATTTCTTCGGGGGTGAGTGCGCCAATGTCTAAGCCGATCGGGGCATAAAGGGTTTTGAGTTTTGCTGCTTCAATGCCCGTTTGTTCGATCGCTTGATACACTTGCCGTACCCGCTTTTTACTGCCAATCATGCCCAGGTAACAGCAGGGGATTTGTTTTTGCAGCAAAACAGTGAGGGCTTCCAAGTCAAACAGATAGCCGCGTGTGACCAGTGCCACGTAAAGCTGAGACTGTGGCTGTAAGCAATCGAGGATTTGGGCGATCGGCTCTCGGAAAATTTGGTTTGCCTGCGGATAGCGGTCTGGGTTTGCCCAGTCGGGGCGATCGTCCTGCACCCAGATTTGGAAACCTGCCAGGTGAGCGACTTTTGCAAGCTGTTCGCCGACATGGCCTGCGCCAATAATGAGGAGAGTGGGTGGGGGGTGGAGAGTTTCGGTATAGGTAGGTGGAGGAGTGAGAGGATGGGGCGACGGGGGAATGAGAGGGTGAGCGGAGGTAAGGAAAGGGGATTGGTGAGGAGACAGGGGGGTGGTGAGGGTGAGGGAGTGACCGGATTGGAGGAGATCGACGATTTGTTGGGCGAGGGTGAGGGATTCGCTGCCTTGCCATCGTTGGAGCCAGATTTGCATTTTGCCGCCGCAGATGCCTTCTTGCAGTTGATTGGGAGAGCCTGTAAGGTCGATTTGAACGAGTTGAGGTTCTCCGATTTCCAGGACGGTTTTGGCTTGCTGGATGACTTTGCCCTCGCCTGCGCCGCCGCCGATCGTGAAAAAGATGCGATCGAGGGTAAGGATCATTTTTGCGCCTGCTTCTCGCGGTACAGAGCCTTTGACATGGATAACGGTTGCTAGCACTGCCGGGGTGTGGGGGAGAAGCTGCGTGAGTTGACGAAAGCATTCCAGGGACATGGTTTGCCCCTATTCAGCGCTGAGGACTGGAAGCCGTTCTGATGCCAGGATGGAGTTGGCTTTGACTTGCTCGATCGCCCATAGCGTTGCTTCAGGGGTCGCCGGAGCCGCCAGAAGGACTGCATCTGTATTGCCAAATGCCGCTACTGCTGCCCGAATCGCTTCTCGGACGGACATTGCCAGCATGAACGGGGGTTCACCCACGGCCTTGCTGCCGTAAATCACGCCTTCCTGAGCAGCCCGTTGGAGCAAATGCACCTGGAAATGTTCGGGAATCTCGCTGATCGTGGGAATTTTGTAGGTGCTGGGGGCAAAGGTTCGCAGTCGTCCCTCAGTGTCCCAGACGAGTTCTTCCATGGTGAGCCAGCCCATGCCCTGCACAAAGCCGCCTTCGATCTGACCGAGATCGATCAGGGGATTGAGCGATTCGCCCACGTCATGCACAATATCGACCTGCCGCAGCTTAAACGTCCCGGTGAAACCGTCTACTTCTACTTCGCTAACGGCTGCTCCGTAGGCATAGTAATAAAAGGGTCTGCCGTGTCCTTTTACTGCGTCCCAGAAAATATTGGGTGTGCGGTAATAGCCTGTGGCAGAGAGGCTGATGCGATCGTTATAGGCACGCTGCACAACTTCATCAAAGCCCACGCGCAAACTGGGATAGCCGCGACAGAAGATCCAGTCTTCGGCAAATTCCAGATCCTCCGGCGCGTCGAGGTTCAGCAGCGGAGCAGCGACGATCGCCAGTCGAGATTTCAGGGTTTCGCAGGCATCTTTCACCGCTTGCCCGTTCAGGTCAGAGCCGCTAGAAGCCGCCGTTGCTGAGGTATTGGGGACTTTATCAGTGCTGGTGGGCATGACGCGGAAGCGATCGATCCGCACCCCCAAAGATTTTGCTGCTACCTGGAGCATTTTCGTGTGGAGTCCCTGCCCCATTTCTGTACCACCGTGGTTGAGCTGAATGCTGCCATCGGTGTAGATCAGCAGCAGTGCGCCTGCCTGGTTGTATTGGGTTTTGTTAAACGAGATGCCGAACTTGACGGGTGTGATTGCCAGTCCACGTTTCAGGTCGGGGTTCGCTTGATTGAAAGCGTTGATCACTGCCTGTCGTTCTGCATAGTTCGATCGCGCTTTGGCTTCGTTCCAAACGCGCAGAATTCGGTTATCGACAATTTCCTGACCGTAGTGAGTCGTATTGCGATCGCCGTCCGCATCGTCTTCGCGGTAAAAATTGCGTTCGCGCACTTGATCGGGGGATAGGTTCAGCTTGCGGGCGATGCGATCGATGATTTCCTCGATCACGATCATGCCTTGCGGTCCCCCAAAGCCGCGAAATGCGGTATTCGAGACCTTGTGGGTTTTGGCAATTCGTCCCCGCACTTCCACATGGGGTAAATAGTAGGCGTTATCAACGTGTAGCATTGCCCTTAGCAGCACAGGCGGCGATAGATCCAGGCTCCAGCCTCCGTCTGCGTAGAGATCTAGATCCAGCGCGGTGATCTGACCTTCTGGGGTAAAGCCAACGCAGTATTGCCCTAAAAAGCCGTGCCGTTTTCCGGTCAACATCATGTCCTGGTGTCGCCGCAGCCGCACCCGCACCGGACGACCTGTTTTTCGGGCTGCCACTGCTGCGATCGCCGCAAATGGATTTGCCTGAGTTTCTTTACCCCCAAAGCCGCCGCCCATTCGCAGACAGGTAACAGTGACTTGATTGCTGGCAATTCCCAGGACTCGCGCCACAATAATCTGCGTTTCCGAGGGATGCTGCGTTGAGGAATAGACGTGATAGTGCCCTTCGCCGTCCGGGATCACCCAACTCGCCTGGGTTTCCAGGTAAAAATGATCCTGCCCGTTCATCTCAATTTCGCCTTCCAGCACGATGTCCGCTTGCTGAAGGGCGGTTTCAGGCTCTCCTCGGCGGATAACCTGCGGCGCATTGTGAAAGCTATTGGCGTTGATTGCCTCCTGAATTGTGCAGATCGGCTGGAGCAGCTCGTATTCCACCACCACCCTGGCGGCTCCCAGACGGGCAGCTTCTTCACTTTCCCCGGCCACCCAGACGATCGCCTGTCCCCAATAGCTCACGTCCGCCACGGGCAGCAAAACCTCATCCTGCACGATCGCTCCGGTATCGTTTGCCCCCGGTACGTCTTCTGCCGTCAGCACCGTCACCACTCCCTCGATGTCGTAAGCCCCACTCACGTCGATTCGAGTAATCTGTGCCCGTGCATGGGGAGACAGCACCGGAGAGAGCGATAGCATGCCAATCAGCGATCGCTGATCGTCGGTATAGACTGCCTTACCGCTCACATGGGAGACTGCGCTTTCGTGGCTTTTGCGTTGTCCGGTGGGCATTTGCTGACCTTCCTGATGATGTTGTGCCGATTACCCTGAAGCGAGAACTGCTTTGCATTCCACTAAGCGCCAAGGGCAACAGCTTGACGCTCCATTTCCACAAAAAACTTCTCAAACAAATTAGCAATGAGCAGCTTGCGATAGTCCGCACTGGCTCGCAGATCGGTCAGTGGCGTAAAGGCTTCGCGCAAATCGGGCTTGACCTGCTGCACCGTTTCCCTTGTCCAGGACTGACCGATCAATCGCTGCTCCACTTCGATCGCCCGCACCGGAGTTGCTGCCACTCCCCCATAAGCCAGCCGAGCCTGAAGAATTCGATCTTCAGCATCCAGATCGATCGTGAACGATGCTGCCACAATGCTGATATCGTCTGTGCCTCGCTTGCCGATTTTATAGGACTGGCTGAGGCGACGGGCTGCACCGGGCGTAGGCTGACGGGGAATTTGGATGGATCGAATTATCTCTCCGGGCTGTAGCTCAGTTTGGCGATAGCCTTTAAAGAATTGCGCGAGGGGAAGCGATCGATCTCCCGCTATCCCTGTAATTTGCACTTGTGTATCTAGAGCCAGCAGCACCGGGGGCAAATCGCCGATCGGGGAAGCCGTACCCAGGTTGCCGCCGATCGTTGCCCGATTGCGAACCTGACGCGCTGCAAACCAGTGCAGCATTTCGTCCAGACTGGGAAAGATGCCGCGCAGCTGAGTTTCCACCTGGCTCAACGGCACGGCTGCCCCAATTTCAACAAAATCCGGCGTTTCCCCAATCTGCTTGAGTTCGCTGACCGCCTCCAGGGAAATCAGGATGGGGAAAGATTGCCGATGGTGACTCATTTCTAGCCCCAGATCGGTTGCGCCTGCCACCAGAACCGCCTGTGGGTTATGCTGCAACAGATCGATCGCCTCCTGAAGCCGGGTGGGACGAAAGAACTGCTGCTCATGATCGGTGTAGCGCACTGGCTCCAGATTGGTGGTAGCCGCTACCAGCGTTTGGGAAAAGCGATCGACCGGGGTTGCCTTTGCGACTTGCTGCGCCGCCCGACGAATTGGCAGGTAGCCCGTACAGCGACAGAGATTGCCCTCTAACGCACCATCATCGAGCGTGCCATCGTAATAAGCCGCAAACAGACTCATGATAAATCCCGGCGTACAGTAGCCGCACTGCGACCCGCCCGTTTCCACCATTGCCTGCTGCACCGGATGCAGTGCCCCGTTTGCGATCCCCTCTACGGTAATAATTTGCCGCCCTGCTAGCGATCCGATCGGAATCAGACAGCTATTGACTGCTTGATAATGAGGCTGGTTGTCTGCCCCTTCTGCCACGATCGCCACTGTGCAGGCTCCGCAGTCTCCATCCCCGCACCCTTCTTTTGTGCCGACCCATCCGTTAATCCGCAGATATTCCAGGAGCGTCGTCGTAGGCGAAATGCCCTTTAGTCGAACGCGATCACCGTTAATCGTGAGCGACAAACTGGTTTCGAGCTGTTCTTGCTGTGTCACCGTTTCCCCTCCCAGCTGTCTGCAAACCTGGGTGCGATCGACTCCTGCATTTTGTTTGTCATCCCGCCCCGTACTCTCAACACTACTATCTGGACTGTAGCGGTTTCGCTCGTCTGTTGCCCAGCAGGTTAGAAAATCTTGAAATCTTGGGAGTGAAATCGAAACAGAACGGAAACTTATCGCCCAAACTCGATCGACACTCCGACGAAGTTCCCCTCACCCTTCCCATCACTCATCACTGCATAGTGTGTACGATCAAACAGACAGAACGGCTGTAACTGCTAATACAATCTACAGACGCAGATTCAAGACACAAAACGGGCAGCGAGCGGGGGAACGATGCAGCAGCTAAAGATTGTTATTATCGGGGCGGGAATTGGGGGGTTAACCGCAGGCGTTGCCCTTAGTCGAGCCGGATTTGAGGTCGAAATCTACGATCGCGTCCGAGAACTGCGTCCGGCGGGGGCAGCGATTTCGGTCTGGTCAAACGGGGTGAAGGTGCTGAATTCCCTCGGCTTGGGTCAGCCCATGGCGCAAATCGGCGGCTTGATGGAGCGCATGGAGTACCGCACTCAAAACGGCGATCTGCTCAATGCGATCGATCTCGCTCCCCTGGTGCAAACGGTCGGACAGCGACCCTATCCGGTAGCTCGAACCGATTTGCAAACAATGCTGCTGAATGCCTTTCCGGGAGAAGTGAAGCTGAACGCTCGCTGCGTTGGTGTAGAAGAAACCGAGACAGGCGTGACGGCAGTGTTTGAGGATGGACATCGCGCCACAGGCGATCTGGTGATTGCGGCAGACGGGGTGCGATCGGTTCTCCGTGAATTTGTGCTGGGGCATTCGGTTGAGCCAATCTACGGCGGCTATGTCAACTGGAACGGCTTGGTTCCCATCAGTGCCGATCTGGCTCCGTCAGACACCTGGGCAATTTATGTAGGCGACTTTAAGCGGGCTTCGATGATGCCTGTGGCAGGAAATCGCTTTTATTTCTTTTTTGATGTGCCCATGCCCAAAGAAAAAACCTCGGAACTGGGCGAGATTCGCTCGGACTTATCGCAGTTTTTCCTGGGCTGGGCAGATCCGGTACAGCGGCTGATCGAGCGACTGAATCCTGAAACCACCAATCGCGTCTTGATTCACGATGTGGGACCGATCGATCGCATGGTGCGCGGTCGGGTTGCGCTGCTGGGAGACTCTGCCCACGCTACCTGTCCGGATCTAGGTCAGGGCGGCTGTCAGGCAATGGAAGATGCTTATGTGCTCACACAGTTCCTCCTTACGACAAACCTCAGCGTTCAAGATGCTCTGCACCGCTATGAAGCCGATCGCCATCCCCGCACCTGCGCGATCGTCCAAAAAGCTCGTAAACGTGCCGAGCAAATTCACGGTAAAGACCCGGACATTACGCGTCAATGGTATCGGCAGCTTGCTACCGAAAAACCGACCGACGTAACTGATTCGATCGCTAACACGATCCTGGGTGGACCGTTGAGATAGTTGCTGAACCCTATGCCTTTCTCCATCGCTGAACTGAACGCCTTTTCTCGGGAAGAATTCGTCGCCGCCCTGGGCACAGTTTTTGAAGAAACTCCCTCGATCGCCGCTCAAACCTGGCACAGCCGCCCTTTTGCCGATCGTGCAGATCTCTTCCAAAAGCTGATCGCCACAATGCAGCAAATGACCCCAGCAGAAAAACTCGCCCTGATCCGCGCTCACCCCGATCTAGGCAGCAAAGTCAAAATGGCAGCCGACTCCGTCCAGGAGCAATCCGGCGCAGGACTCGATCGCCTCTCCCCAGAAGCATTCAATCGCTTTCAAACGCTCAACTACGCCTACAAAACCAAATTCGGCTTCCCCTTCATCATCGCCGTCCGCAACCATAGCAGAGCGAGCATTTTAGCGGAATTCGATCGCCGCCTGCAAAACTCGATCGCTGCCGAAACGCAGCAAGCCCTCACAGAAATCACCCAGATTGTTCAATTTCGTTTGGGCGATCGAGTGGTTGATTCTACGTCATAAAGAATGTTTGAGCAGGGTCATAAAGGATGTTTGAGCAGTCGCCAATCTCCTCCATCGCCCCATTTCCCTATCCATCCACCCGTACCCCGCCCAAAAATTTCAAGCCAAATTCCGTAAGATGGAAATCTCCCGTTGAAGTACCTTTTTTCACCGCTATCCTCACCTCTTCATTTCCAGGAGCGATCGTTATGCGAGTGGGTTTACAGGCAGCCTTGAGCGATGCCCATCTCAACCTGGCGCAGGCAAACCACCAAAGACAGCTTGCCGTTTCCTTGTCTGCCCTGCCCGAATCGATCGGCAGAACTGCTCCACTTAACCTTTGCCTGATCCTGGATCACAGCGGTTCAATGAACGGGCGACCCCTCGAAACCGTCAAGCAAGCGACGCATCGCATTGTGGATAGCCTGTCTCCGGGCGATCGGCTTTCGGTCATTGTGTTTGATCACAAAGCCAAAGTGCTAATTCCGAATCAGGTGATCGATCATCCTGCTGATATCAAAGTTGAGATTAACCGCATCAAAGCCAGCGGCGGCACGGCGATCGACGAAGGAATGCGGCTCGGCATCGAAGAACTTGCAAAAGGCAAGAAAGACGCAATTTCCCAGGCATTTTTGTTGACCGACGGGGAAAACGAGCACGGTGATAACGATCGCTGCTTGAAACTGGCAAACCTGGCTGCAAGCTATAACCTGACCCTGAATACCCTTGGCTTTGGCGATCGCTGGAATCAAGACGTGCTGGAGCAAATTGCCGATGCAGCAGGCGGAACGCTCTCTTACATTCAGCAGCCCGAAGCCGCCGTTAGCGAGTTTAGCCGTTTGTTTACCCGAATGCAGTCTATCGGGTTGACCAATGCCCATTTGCTGCTAACCCTCAAGCCCCAGGTGCGATTGGCAGAACTCAAACCGATCGCCCAGGTCATTCCCGACACGATCGAGTTGCCCGTGACCCCGCAGGGTGCAGAGTATGTTGTTCGATTAGGCGATTTAATGATTGACGTGCCGCGTGTGGTTCTTGCCAACCTCTACATCGGTACACTGCCCGAAGGCACAGAGACAATCGCCGAGGTTCAGGTGCGCTACGATGATCCACTGATTGGGGCAGAAGGGCTGCGGTCTGAACGAATTCCGATCCAGGTAATGACCCAACAAAACTATCAGCCCGCGCTCAATGATCAGGTGCAGCAGCACATTCTGGCGCTGGCAAAATATCGCCAGACCCAAATTGCTGAAAGCAAACTCCAGCAGGGCGATCGAGCTGGAGCCGCAACTCTGCTTCAGTCCGCTGCAAAAACCGCGCTGCAAATGGGCGACCAGGGCGCAGCCACCGTTCTGCAAGAAACCGCAACCCGCCTTCAGTCTGGGGAGGAATTGACCGAGGCCGACCGCAAGAAGACGCGCATTGTCTCCAAAACAATTCTTTCCTGATTGAAATTATTTCCTGATCGATCGGTTCTGGCCTACGCGCCAATCAGGTCAAAGAAGGCATCGTCGATTTCATAGCCCACCATCTGCGTCAGAAACTTTACTTTGGTGCGGTTAAAGCTGCCCTGCTGCTGGAGCCAGTCGATCAGCACAAAAACCTTTCCCATCACAAAGATTTCCAGAGCCTCCGGGTTAAACTGAATTCCCTCAATGGGGCTGAACTGATGCGGAACCAGCATCGCCGTGTAGCGTCCCAGTTCGCCTGCTTCCCAGTCCAGTAGATAGGGTAGCCAGGGATAGCGAGCATCCAGCCGGATAAACCAGAGGCGCACTTCTGGGACCTCAGACAGCTCTCGCGGATCTTCTGGCTCACGCGGAAAGTCAATCTCAAAGCAAATCTGCTGCCCCTGAGTGCCGATCGACCCGTCTGTAATCCATTTTTCAATCACCGTCTGAGCGGGCGAGAGATCCAGCCGATTTAGGTGATTTGCATCCAGCTTAATGGTTGTACTCATATCTTTGCCTGCGAATTGTCTTTGCCTGCGAATTGAGTGAATCTTTGCGGGCACTGCCAGATAAACGCCAAGTTTTTGGGTGTAGCTTGTTGGGCGCGATCGTTGATACCTAGAGCATTATAGGGCGACAAATTGGAGAATATTAGGAGCGCGTGGCTCAAAGTTGCTCAAAAATAACTTGCGATCGGTTGTCTCAGTTCGCTACGATGATATGCTGGCAATCTTTTAATCGGAATAGAGCGTACCGCAAGCGTACAGGAAAGGCTATGGCAAAGCGTATTCAGTTGGTCTTGAATCAAGACGTAAGCAAGTTAGGTCGGGCAGGCGATGTGGTAGAGGTCGCTCCCGGCTATGCCCGGAACTATCTGCTGCCACAGGGGTTTGCAGTCCGCACGACTCCCGGCATTCTCAAGCAGGTCGAGCGTCGCAGAGAAGCTGAGCGGCAAAGATTGCTCGAGCTCAGGCAAGAAGCAGAAACCCAAAAGGCAACCCTGGAAAAATCCAGCCGTTTGTCGATCTCAAAGCAGGTGGGCGAAGGCGATGCAATTTTCGGTACGGTGACGGCACAGGAAGTTGTCGATCTGCTGCAAAGCAATCTGGGTCTGGAAATCGATCGCCGCAGCATCAGTGTTCCCGACATCTCAACGCTGGGTTCCTACAAGATCGACATCAAGCTGCACCCCGAAGTCACAGCAACGATCGACATTCAGGTGGTTCCCCTGCGGTAGGGCGATTCCAAAGTTTCGCCATGACTGGTGCAGACGGGGGGCTAAAGCCCCTTGTTTTGTGCTGTTTGATATTCTGCTGTTTAACACGGAGTAAACAGACATTTGATGAATTTGCGGATCGATCGCATTCAGGCGAGCCGAGTAAGGATAGAATACTGAGTACCAAGCTGACTTAGTACGAAAGTACTGATTTTCCCTGTCCTGCTAAGCGTTCTTTCCATGTCGGGTCTGATGCACGAACTTAACTTTCAAGGCTATAGCGATCGAGTTCCGCCCCAAAACATTGATGCCGAAGAAGCCATTCTGGGCGGAATTTTGCTTGACCCGGAAGCGATCGGGCGAGTGCTAGAAATCCTGCGTCCCGAAGCGTTCTACATCAGTGCCCATCAGGAAATCTATCGGGCGGCAACCACGCTCCAGGCCCAGGGCAAACCCACCGACCTGATGAGCGTCACCACCTGGCTCTATGACCACGGACTGCTGGAAAAAATTGGCGGACAGACTCGCTTAGCCGAACTGGTCGATCGCACGGTCAGCGCGGTCAATATCGATCAGTACGCCCAGCTTGTGATGGATAAGTATCTGCGCCGCAAGCTGATTTATGTGGGAACCGAAGTGGCTCAGTTGGGCTACGACATTGCTTCTCCGATCGAAAAGATCCTCGATCAGGCAGAGCAAAAAGTGTTTAACATCACCCAGGTTCGCCCCACTCAGGCACTTATCGCCACATCAGACATCCTCACCTCCACTTTCTCTGACATTGAAAGCCGATCGCTCGGTCTGGTACTGCCCGGAATTTCCTGCGGCTTCTACGATCTAGATGCCATGACCCAAGGTTTTCAGCGATCGGATCTGATCATCGCAGCGGGTCGTCCTTCGATGGGCAAAACCAGCTTTGTTCTCAATATTGCCCGCAACATTGCCGCCTTTCACAAGCTGCCGATCGCCGTTTTCAGCCTGGAAATGTCCAAAGAGCAGCTTGTTTATCGTCTGCTGTCTAGCGAGGCACAGGTCGAGAGCGGCAGATTGCGATCGGGTCGCATTGCCCAAACTGAATGGGAGCCTTTGGGACACGCTATCAGCACCCTGTCTCAACTGCCAATTTTCATTGACGACACGCCGAATATCTCCGTGACTGAGATGCGATCGAAAGCCCGCCGCTTGCAAGCCGAACAGGGTGGAGCAATGGGTTTAATTTTGATCGACTATTTGCAGCTGATGGAAGGCTCTGGCGATAACCGGGTGCAGGAACTTTCTAAGATGACGCGATCGCTAAAAAGCCTGGCGCGTGAATTGCAGGTTCCCATTATTGCCCTGTCGCAGCTCAGCCGTGGGGTTGAATCACGAACGAACAAACGCCCAATGATGTCGGATCTCAGAGAAAGTGGTTCGATCGAGCAGGACGCCGACCTCGTGATGATGCTGTACCGCGAAGAGTATTACAACCCGGATACGCCCGATCGCGGCATTGCCGAAGTCATCCTCACCAAACACCGAAATGGTCCCGTGGGCACTGTAAAGCTGCTGTTTGAGCCTCAGTTTACTCGCTTTAGAAATCTGGCGGCTCCAACGCGATCGTAGCAATCAATCGACTAATCCTACTCAACGAAGCCGATTAAACGAAGCCCTTTAAAGAGAAAAGACGCTCGATCGAACGCCTCTCTTTTTTCTCAATGGTTTTGAGTTGATCAGGATTTCTGGAAATTTTATCGTGAGGGCAATTAGCCGATCTTCAGCAGTTCCACATCAAAAATCAGCGTTGCATTGGGCGGAATCACACCCCCTGCACCTCTTGCGCCATAGCCCAGATCCGGTGGAATAATCAAACGACGCTGACCGCCCACCTTCATCGTGCTAATGCCTTCATCCCAGCCTTTGATCACTTGCCCTGCACCTAGCCGGAACGAGAAAGGACGGTTGCGATCGCGGGAGCTATCAAACTTCGTGCCGTTTTCCAGTGTGCCCGTGTAGTGGACGTACACCGTCTGCCCTGCTTCAGGAGTCGCGCCGCTGCCCTCGACTTCATCAATATATTTCAAGCCAGAAGGCGTCGTGACAACGTTTTGATTTTCATTCGCCAGATTTTCGTCAGCCATAGCAATTATCGTATCAGGGGCAGTTACAGAAGGGGCGGTTGAAACTTGAGCGATCGTCGGAGCGTTCACTGGGCTGGATGCGGGCACGGCAATTGCCTCTGCACCTCGGTTTGTCAACTGAGCTGCAACAATGATCACCAGACACGCCAGCATCACGCCGAAGCTAATCAAAATTTCTCGCAAAGCAGTCCTCCTGTTTTTCTCAGGTTTTTTCAACGGAATGACCAGAAATAATCAATCAGGCACATTCCTCAGCCTCATCCCTCAGTTTACTGCTTGATGCCCTGGCAAACCCGCTCAAAATCGCAAATTTCTATCGCCAAAGCCGATTTTCGAGATCGCGCACCTGTCGTTCCAGGCGATCGAGCCGTCCGCGCAGTTCATCCATTTCATTTTGGCGCGGCACACCCAGATCCTGGAGCATATTGCGGAGCTGTCGCTGCATCTGGGCTTCCCAGTTCGTCTGTTCAGACTTGATCTGCTGCATAATTTCATTTGCCAGATGGGCTGCCTGCTCCGGGTCAATTCGACCGTCCTTGACAAGCTGGTCGCTCACCTCCCGCAGTTTGTCGGCAACCTGGGACGTAGTATTGATTCCCATCGCAATCAATTCTCTCAGAAGATTATTGTCCATGCTGATTCCTTGGTGTCTGCCTGAAGAGGCTAGCTAGAAGACAGTAAGCTGCCCATCGTGAAATCTGGCTGATGGCTCTCAGAAGCGCAACAAGCAAACCGTCTGCTTGCAGGAAGCCATGAGAGCATTTTTGCCCGTAGCTTTATTCTGGCAAATTTGCCACCCGGTCGAACATTGACGCTACCGTATTCCCCGAACTCTCAAACTGTAGAATGACGAAAAGATCCAGAGACGTATGCAGGATGAAAAAGGCATGGTAATTGAATGGCTGAAGTTTCGCGTCATGCCGGAGCTTCGAGAAAAGTTTGTGCAAAAAGATGATGAAATCTGGACGGCAATCCTCTCGCAGTATCCAGGTTTTTTACGCAAGGAAGTCTGGATCAGCCCTGACCAGCTTGATGAAGTGATTGCCGTCATTCACTGGGAGAGCATGGAAGCCTGGAAGAGCGTTCCTGCGGATGTCCTTGAGCAGACCGACACCCGCTTTGCAGAAGCAATGGGAGCAGGCAATCAGGAAATTGTGGGAGCGGCTCGGTATCAGGTGCGAAAGCGGTATCCTTGAAAGCGGTTTTTGGAGTTGCAGAAGATAGCTGCATTGCCTCCTAAATTCCCCAGCTTTTGACCTGCCGCTCTAAAAGGCTTTTCATCTACCGCTCTCAAAGAGCGAGGGGAGACTTTGAAAACCCAACGGCGATCGCTTCTCGCCTGGGCAATTGGGCTGAGGATAGGCGAAGATGAACTAAAGCTGAGTTTGCCCTTTTGGACTGTTTCAGAATTTCGCCCTGCCTTTGCTTTGTTTCGATATAAGTTTCGATTAAACTTTTCGCCGCTTTGCCTCTGATGCCAACTTGCCCTCGTTGTAATCAGCCTGTTGATCCCCAGGCGATCGCCTGTCCCTTTTGCCGAACCACGCTAAAAGCGCATGGACATCCGGGAATTACCTTGCATCAGGCAATTGGGTCTGAGTATCTTTGCGATAGCTGCACCTATCACGCCGACGACACCTGCAACTATCCTCAGCGTCCCTACGCCAGGGAATGTACCCTTTACCATGACGATCGCCAGCCGTTTCAGCCCGTTCGATCGGCTCGTCCCGCGTCTTTTTCGCTCTGGTTTCAGCGGTATCTGCCCCAGATTATGATTTTGGGACTATTGGGCGTGAGCTTTTTGATTGTGCTGTATCAGCAGCAGCAGCGTTAGGGGTTGGTTGAGGAGCTGCAGTGCTCCCTAAATCCTTCCTGTAAGAGGTTTATTCATCACATCCGCTTAGTCTGTAGCTTCGTTCACGGGGAAGCGATCGATCAACTGAATGGCGCGACGCGCATTTTGCTTCAGCTCATCGGCGATATACGGCACGTGAGGAACCTGCGAAAGGAAGTCTACGGTTCGCCGCAAAATTCGCACCACGTCGCCTTCGTCCAGGGTAGTGTGGCTACAAAGCTCCTGCCATTCGATGCCGAGTGCCCACTGTTCGATTAGCCCGATCCAGTCAGACTCCAGCCAGGCGGGGAAGGCGATCTGGTAGCGACGCTGAAGCTTCAGCAGTTCTCGCCGCACGCTCCAGACTTCGCTGAGTGCCTCTCCGATTTCGCCGGAAGGCTCGTAGCGAGTCCAGTTATCGGGACGGGACACTTCGGTGACGAGGGCAGCGCAGACGGCAGCAAGGTGATGGGGTTCCAGCCTGTCCAGTTCGCCCGATGCGAGTGCTAGCCCCAGCCATAGCTCATTGTCTCCCCGGATCGCGGCGGCAACCTGTCCGAGCGGCGTTGGCTTGTTGTTTGCCAGGCAGCCGAAGTGTCCCAGAACTTCCATCAAATTCAGGAATTCCTGCCAGTAGCGTTGAGAATATTGAGCAAACTTGCTTTTCCGACTTTCAAGCTCTTCTTCCAGCTTCCAGATGCGCTTTTGCCGCTTGATCAGATAGCCCGGATCGCCCAGCTTCCGCAACGGATGATTTTGCATCTGCTCCTCGATCGCTGTCACCCGTGCCTGCTGTTCTTCCACTTCTGGAGCGGCATCCTGTTCTAAGTCAACCACGGGGATTTGACGGACGATCGCCAGCGTATTTTCGTCGCTCCGCTTGATCGAACCGACTTTCGGCGGCAAATCTTCGGGCGGGGTAAGGCGATCGACCTGCGACAGACGCGGATACTCGGCATGGAGTCCGATGACATCGGAAACAGCGACAACATACCAGCGATTATCCTGCCCTAAGCAAACTAGATAGGGGAACTGTCCCGATCCCGGCACTTTCATGACCAGCGTGGCAGGCAAAGGCACAGACATTTGCTTAGTTTTCAGCGTCAGCAGCGTTCCCGATACGGCAAAAGCAACCGCCATTGCCACCTGATCCGCCTGCATTTCCATTGCCTGATGCTGCAAAGTTTTCAGGAGCCGCCGCTCTTCCCGTAACCGATCGCTCAGCTTTTCGTACTGCGCCACCAGGTCAGCATTAAGTTCTTTAATTTGTGATCGCTGAAGCTCAATTTCGGCAATCAGATCATTAATGCCCTGCTGCTGGGGCTTTAGATGCAGCGTTGCTAAATAGTGACCAAAACTGCGCTCGACCAGATTCTGCGCTTCTTCGATCGAGTGGGTTTGCAGCAGGTTCAGCACCATGCCGTAGCTGGGCGTAAACTGGCTCACCAGCGGATCAGCTTTTGATGTTGCCAGATACGCCGCCTCGGTCGCGCCTTCGTAGGGAGTTTGTACCGTAACCACATGACCCAGAAGATCCATGCCGCGTCGCCCTGCCCGTCCTGCCATTTGCAGAAACTCGGAGGCATTCAAGAGGCGATGCCCGCGATCGGTTCGTTTAGAAAGGCTGGAAATCACCGTGGTTCGGGCAGGCATATTGATTCCGGCTGCCAGCGTTTCTGTTGCAAACACGACTTTGATTAAGCCCTGCTGAAACAGCTCTTCAATCAGTCCTTTCCAGGCAGGCAAAACGCCCGCATGGTGCGAAGCAATGCCGCGATAAAGGGATTCGATGTGTCCTACCCGTCCGGCTTCTGGATTTCGCTCTAAAAATGCGTCGATCTGCTCTTTCAGTGTTGCCGCTTCTCGGTCATTGACCAGCGTGAGATGGCTAAGGTTTTCCACCGCTCGATCGCAGCCTCGCCGACTAAAGATGAAATAAATCGCAGGCAGCATATCGCGTTGCTGAAGCTGACCCAACACAAATTCGATGTAGGGAGCCTCCTGCCGTCCGCGAGGTTTGCCCCCCTTAGGCTTCAGTCGTGGGTTAATTGCCTTCTGGCTATCGTTTAGCAGCGGAAATAGCCCCTTCGGATTGCAGAAATGAAACTGAAGCGGAACCGGGCGAAAGTCCGAATAAATCAGCTTGGTGGGACCATGCACCCGATCGATCCAGTCGGTCAACTGATCACTGTTGGCGATCGTGGCAGACAAAGCAACCAACTGAATTCCAGGTGGCGCGTAGATAATTGACTCTTCCCACACCGTCCCGCGCTGGCGATCGTTCATGTAGTGGCATTCGTCCAGCACCACCGCTTCCACATCAATGACCGAAGTTCCTACCTGACCAATCGGCGTACCGTAGAGCATATTGCGGAAGATCTCGGTCGTCATCACGATAATCGGTGCGTCCCGATTCAGCGATAAGTCTCCTGTCAACAAACCGACGCGATCGGCTCCAAACTCATCCCGGAAGTCACGCAATTTCTGGTTAGAAAGGGCTTTGAGCGGGGTGGTGTAGAAAACCCGCTTGCCCTTTGCCAGTGCTCGATGGATGGCATACTCCCCGATCAGGGTCTTTCCCGATCCGGTTGGGGCACAAACGACCACAGACTCTCCCGCATTCAGCGCGGCGATCGCCTCTTCTTGAAAGTCATCGAGTTTGAACGGAAACAGGCTACGCAGATCGGGAGTTGTGGAAATATTCACAAAAACTGGCTCAACAATAACTGACGCGATCGATCGAACAGCTTAACCACTGCTCTTCCTCATCATAATTCTTATTTGTTTGTCAAGAGCTTGCAGTTCCGCTTTGGCAGCTGAGAAGGGGCTTGAGAGGCGATACCTGCGATCCGGTAATCTTTAAGGAAACCTTGCAGCAATCCCCTCAAAAATCCCTGGACGATCGGCGTTTTGCTCTCGGTTCTGCCAGCAGTCGTGCCGCTACAATGCCGCCAATAAAGCCAAACAGGTGCATCTGCCACGAGATTCCGGGCATTCCCGGTAACACGCCCCAGATTAAACCGCCATACATCAGCCCAACGACGATCGAAAACAAAATCGAGCCAATTCGCCGCTCAAAATAGCCCCGCGACAGCAGAAACCCCAAATAGCCAAAAATCACGCCACTTGCGCCAATATGCAGCGTAAAAGGTGGAGCGACCAGCCAAGTTGCCAGCCCACCGATCAGCATGACGATCGCGCTGACTACAAAAAATTCGTTTGTGCGGCGCAGCATCACCAACCAGCCCAGCACCAGAAACGGAGCCGTATTCGCGATGAGATGGGGAAAGTTGCCGTGCAGAAAAGGCGCGAACACAATGCCCCGCAGCCCAACGATCGATCGCGGCAAAATCCCAAACTGATTTAGCAAGCCACTCAGCCCCGTATCAATGATCTCTAAGCCCCACATCAGTGCAACAAAAGCAGCCAGAATGCTCACTTGCGCTTTGACTTCGTTGACGAGCCCTCGAACTTCTGACTTGCTCATAGCTGAATCTGAGATGGATTGAAATGGGCTGAATCGATCGTGAAACTAGTTCCATTCTAGTCAGAGCAAAATCAAATCAGCCCAACTTTTAGCCCAACCTTTACCCCAAACTAATCAGCCCGTATTTCGCATTCCAGCGGCGATGCCATTGATCGTGAGCAGTGCGCCGCGCAGCAGTTCGCCCCGACTGTAGCGCGATCGAATCACGCCCGAAGAACTAGACTTGTGCTGACGCAGCCGTTTCAGCAGCGATACCTGCAAAAAGCCCAGCGGCACGATCGTACTGTTTCGCAGCTGCACCGATCGCTGCAAATCGGGATCACCATCAAGCAGCCGTTTATGTCCAGTGATGATCAGCACTAGATCGCGGGTAAGGTGATACTCACTGGCAATCTGCTCAAACACGCGCTCAAATCGCTCTAAATCCTCCGGGGGCGAGAGTTCCTGGACGTATTGATGGGCGATCGTTAAATCAACTTTGGAGAGGGTCATTTCGCACTTGGAAATCACCATCTTAAAGAAGGGCCACTTGTAATAGAAGTAGCGCAACAGCTTCAGGTTTTCTTCGGGTTCTTCTTCCAGGAAGCTTTGAATTGCCGTTCCCACCCCGTACCAGGAGGGCAGCAGGAATCGGGTTTGCGTCCAGCTAAACACCCAGGGAATTGCTCGCAGCGTCGTCAGGTCTTTTTGCCCACCACTCCGACGCGCCGGACGAGAGCTGATTTGAAGCTGGCTGATTTCTTCGATCGGCGTCACGGACAGGAAGAAGTCGAGAAAGTCAGGCTGTTCATAAATCAGCTTGCGGTAGTGGATGCGCGATCGATCCGCCAACTCTTCCACAACTTCGCGCCACGGCTCAATGTCATCAAAGCCGCTCTTGAGCAGACTGGCTTGCAGCACGGCAGTGGTCACGGTTTCCAGGTTGTAGAGTGCTAGTTCCGGCAGATTGTATTTTGATGCCAGCACTTCGCCCTGTTCAGTAATCTTGATGCGTCCGTCAATGCTGCGTCCGGGCTGTGCCAGAATTGCGTCATAAGCGGGACCACCACCCCGACCTACAGAACCGCCGCGACCGTGGAAGATTCGTAGGGCAACGCCATACTGTTCAGCAATCATTTGAAGTGCCTGCTGCGCCTTGTGAATTTCCCAATTGCTGCTGAGGAAACCCGAATCTTTGTTACTGTCGGAATAGCCTAGCATCACTTCCTGAAGCGGCTTCACCGGATTAGACGATTCCGCCTCGCGTCCGGCATAGTCACCTGACAAAGAAGCCCGGTAAAACGGCAGCTCAAACAAACGCTGCATCACTGCCGGGGCACGCTGAAGATCCTCGACCGTTTCGAACAGCGGTACAACATGAAGCGTTCCGGTTCCCGTTGCAGGATCGTAGAGCCCGGCTTCTTTTGCCAGCAGCAGCACTTCCAGTAAATCGCTGACGTGATGGCTCATGCTGATGATGTAGGTCTGGCAAATATCAGTGCCAAACTCCTGCTGAAGTCGCCGCACCATCCGCAGCGTTTCGATCGTCTCCTTGGTCTTCTCCGAAAAAGGCAGCTCGCTCGGAATTAGCGGACGGCGGGTTTGCAGCTCAGTTGCAAGAAAAATAATCCGCTGGTCTTCGGGCAAATCACTATAGCCAGTTGGCAGGATTTGTAAGTAGTCAATAATTTCAGTGAGCGTATCCGAGTGGCGATTGCTTTCCTGCCGGATGTCGAGATGGGCCAGGAAAAAGCCGTAGATTTCCACCTGACAAATCAGATGATCCATCTCGCGGCAGTCTAGCCGGGTTTCCTTCAGGTTGCGCTGGATGAGCTGGAGTTCTGCCAGAAAGTCTGTGCCCGATCGATAAAAAGTGGTTGGCGTTTCCTCGATCGCTTTTGCCTGGAGATAATCGCTGTTATAAAGCTGCTGACTGCGCTCCAGCGTGTTTTCCAGCCGCTTTTGAATGTATGCCAGCTTCAGTCGATAGGGTTCCTGGCGAAACTTAATTGCGTGCTGCTCATACACTTCTGGCAACTGAACCTGATCCTGCTCTAGCGATTCCAGCAGTTCAGGCAGCACATCACTCCAGTGCAGCGACATACTCAGCAAGTTGATCAGGTTTTTGACGGAGTTGATGTACTTCGAGAGCACCAGGTTTCGCTGATAGCAAGCCGTTTTCCAGGTAATCTCTGGTGTGACAGACGGGTTGCCATCGCGATCGGAACCGACCCAGGAGCCAAACTTGCAGAAGTTGTACTTCGGCGGACGCAGATCGGGAAACGTGGCTTTGAGCGATCGATTGAAGCGTTGATAAAGCTGCGGAATCGCATCAAACAGCACTTCCTGGAAGTAGTGCAGCGCGTAGTCTACCTCGTCCAGCACCGTCGGCTTGAACTGGTGCAGCTCATCCGTCCGCCACCAGAGCCGAATTTCGTCCGTGAGTCGATCGCGCAAATCCTCGGTTTCCCAGGAAGAAGACAACCCAACCACCTTCAGATTTTCCTCAGCGCGATCGAGCTGCCGCAAAATGTTGGCAATGCGTCGCTGCTTGTCACGGATCGTGTGGCGCACAATTTCCGTGGGGTGTGCGGTGAAGACCAATCGCACATCAAGGTTGTCAATAATTTGCTGAATCAAGCGGGGCGGCACGTTGAGGGCACGCAGGCGGGGCAGCAGTCCTTGCAGGGTAACGGCTTCGCGACGTTCTGAAGAATCATGGAGCGTTCTTTCCAGCAGGTCAGCGTGGAGGTTGCTGCCGTTTGACTCTGCATCTTCGAGCGTTGAAGGAGTTGCGTTAAACACCAGGGATCTGCCCCCAGCTTGCTCGTAGGCAGCTCGATATTGCTGCTGCTGTCCGCGCTGCTCATAGTGCTGCTCAACGATATTAATCAGCTGAAAATAGAGCGCAAACGCACGGGCAGCCCGAATTGCTTCGTTTAAATCCAGGGCTTCGATAACCTTTAGCGCAGAGGATTCGATCGCTTCTTGAACGCCTTCTTTTTTCGCGTAAATCAATCGCAGCTGATGCAGCAAATCGACCAACTGCTGACCACATTCCTGCTGTAAAACTGCTTCCCACAGATCCTCCACGATCCGCAGTCGATGACGCAAAAATAAATCAGAGGCACTATCAACCGTCATATCGTCAAATTCTGCCTCGGTCAGAGTGTTAGAAGGAAAAGCGTCGTCTGAAGGATGCAGGGTGGAGCTCATAATCTATCCGCGCAAGATCATTTGATAATTCTAGGGGTTTTATTCCTGCAAATCCAGATTTTTCGCAGGTTGGCGGGGTAAGACGCAGTTCAAGTTAAGAAGTTCTAACTTTCTTAAGTTTTCTGCTCGATCGCTTAACGCTCAATCAATTCTTCGAAGGAACAATTTTATGTTGAAGCTTCACAACGCTGTGCTGTACCTAATTTTCTCCAAGCAAAAACTGCTTCGCATCGCTCTTTTTCCTCCCGATTTTGGCTACTCTATACACGACTCTGTACACAACACGACTTGTACACAGACGCTAAAAGAGCTTTTTTTTAGTCGATAAAAAGCCACAATGACCGCTTATTCAAGCATCGACTCTGGAATCGTGCTGGCTTACGCTTACACCGATCCACTCTTTGAGGCAGTGCCCGATCGAGCGATTTGGGGCAGAACGATCGATCGCATCTATCAGGATTTGGGGGGCGCAAAACAGGCTTCCGCTGAAAGCAATCGACCGCAGCTTCAGCAGCTCGTGCGCGATTGTCAAACTGAAACGGTCGCTTGTGTGCTGGTGCGTCATCTGGAAGAACTGGGCGACAGTGTAGAAGAGGTGGGCGAGCGCCTACGGGAATTTGAGCAGCTTGGCATTCCTCTGATTGCGATCGCAGAACCCATTGGATCAGTCGATCAGCCCCTACGTCGATCGGATGTGCTGCATCTGCTGCAAACGGTTCAGCAAAGCCATGCTAGCCGCAAGCTGAAGCGGGGTCATGCCCAAAATCGCATCAAAACCCTGCCGCCTCCCGGCAAAGCTCCCTACGGCTATCGGCGTGGCAAAGACCGCTACACGATCGATCGCAGTACGGCTCCCGTGGTGAAAGATTTCTTTGAGCACTTTTTGCTTTATGGCTCTTTGCGAAGCAGCGTGCGCTATCTGCAAAAGAAATACGGCAAAAAAATTTCGGCTTCCACGGCAAAACGCTGGCTAACCAGTCCGGTGTATCGCGGCGATCTGCGCTACCACAACGGAGAAACGGTGCAGGATACCCACGCGCCCATTTTGTCACGAGACGAAGCGGCTCAGGTCGATCGCCTGCTGCGGCGCAATCGGCGAATGCCTGCTCGCTCTGCCAGTGCCCCGCGATCGCTGTCGGGACTCGTCACCTGTGCTAACTGCGGATCGGCGATGAAAATCAGCCGTGTCAAAGCAACTCGCGCTCACCCGGAATATCTGTATTTGCGTCCGGTGAACTGTGAACATCAGCCCAAATGCCGCGCCATTCCTTATCAGAAAGTGTTGGAACACACGATCGATCGCGTTTGTCAGGATCTCCCTCAGGCAGTAAACACCGCACCCCTTCCCGATATTGACGGTATTCAGCAAGGCATCTCAGGTCAGATCAGTGCCAAACAAGCCATCCTCGAACAGTTGCCGTCTCTGGTGCAGCAAGATATTTTGGACTCAGAAACCGCTGACCTTCGCGCCTACAAACTGCGAACCGAAATGGCAAATCTTCAGGTAAAGCTGGCACAATTGCCTCCAGTGAACCTGAAGACGATCGCTCAAGTGGTTTCAATCCCCCAATTCTGGCTGGATCTATCCGAAGCCGAACGCCGATTTTATTTCCGGGAGTTTATTCGCGAGATTCAGATTATTCGTGAAGAGAACAATTGGCAGATTAAGCTGGTATTTATTTTTTAGAATTCCCCTGCTGGATCTCACCCGACTATACGGATTCGCTAAAGCTGTTCACGGCAAACCATCTTCAATTCGTTTCAGTGCATCTTCTGCTGCCTGTGTATTTGCGGCCTCTTTACTGCCTCCCCTGCCTTCACCAAAAACTTGCTCTCCGATATACACCCGCGCTCTATACAGGGGTTCATGATCGGTTCCTCCAATTCTTTTCGGAACATATTGAGGCAGCGTTCCAAATTTGAGCTGGGCTAATTCCTGAAGGCGGCTCTTAGGATGTTTATCTGCTCGACTTGAAAGCACTCTAAACGGCACTCCGTCAAACAGATTATGAATATGAGGACGTAGCATTCTGAGCTGTTTTTGGCGATCGAGATAGTAGGCTCCCACAACAGCTTCAAAAGTGCTGCTCAGTAATCTTGCCTTTTGCCGACCTGTTTCGCTTTCGCCTTCGCCTAATCGCATTCTGTCAGCTAGACCGATCGTGATGGCAAACTGGGCGAGCTGTGCTTCATCCACCAGGGCAGCCCGATAGCGAGTCAGTTCACCCTCTTTCAAGTTTGAAAAACGCTCATACAGATACTCGCCACTCAAAAAGTTGAGAACGGCATCGCCCAGAAACTCCAGCCGCTCATTGTCCTGCTCGCCGGGATGTTCGTTGGCATAGGAGTCATGGGTCAGGGCTTGCTGCAAAAGCGTTTCGTCACGGAATCTCAGCAGTGGGTGCATGGATGATTCAAATCTTCAAATAATGACTGCGCCTTCAACAGCATATAGCAATCGAGGGGTTGGTTAGGACAGGTGTCTAAAGGCATTATCCATCACGACGACTCGCCCTGGCTTCAACTGCCCGACCAGACACTGCTGTATCCAGGTTTCCACCAAAGCCGTATCGCAGTAACCCTTGAAGGTCAGCGGTGCCACCACTTGACGATGACACCAAGCAGCAATCATACTGACCCGCTGGGTGCGGTGCCCTAACTTCAATGCCTCAACCCGCTCAGATTGAGCATACCAACGTAGGCATAGTCTTCCGTGTCATCCCCCCCTGCTTCATCGACGTAAACCAGTTGTTCTGCTGCATACGTTTGCAAATGAGCTAGGAAGGCTTGCTGTTGCGCTTCATCCCGCTCTTGATAGCCATCGCTCTTTTTTTACGAGTGAAACCAATCCGCCTGAGGGCCTTGCTGATGGTGTGGTCACTAATCGATTCATGCCACTGCGCTGCCATCCCCTTCTGGGTCAAATGTCCATGCTCAGAGGCAAAGGTTCGAAATTGCTCCAAATCGGCGATCTTCCCTTGAGGACCCCGTCGGTAAGCGCGAATGGCACTAACCGAACCCGTTTCCTCCCGTCGTTTGAGCCATAAGTCGATCGTGTTGCGACTGATGTTAAACAAGCGGCTGACGTGAGTTTTGCAGTATCCGTTATCAATGGCATCGAGCACTTTTTGACGCAGGTCATCGCTGTAGGGACTCGGCATGACAGGAGTGTTGAGTGAGGAGAGATACCTCTATATTCTGTCCTAATCAACCCCTCGATCGCTATATCCCTGTTTCATCACTCTAGGCAGAGGAAAAGCGCTGAGGAGCCAAGTGAGGCAACCAGCCTGGAAACTGGTTGATCTGGTCAATTAGGCTCATAAACCCATGTCCTAAAT
>NZ_JAMPLI010000006.1:0-247487 GCF_039962475.1 Leptolyngbya sp. GB1-A1
CGTTTGACTGCCTCGATTGCTTTAGTGCGGAGGTCGTAGCTGTAGGGGGCGGACATGAGCATTTCCCAACTCTCTTCTAGCCTCTATGTTACTGTCCTATCTCTGTTGCGTAGGGCTATACAATTCAGTTTGCTGCAAATTTAGCGAACCAAACCATTACCTTAACGAGCGGACAGATTGAAATTGCTGCCGGAAAAAATATCACGATCGACGGCTCCACGGCTGCCGGATTGACCATTAGCGGCAACAACAGCTCCCGTATCTTTTGGGTGAAATCCAACCAGGACTTTCCCACAACCATCACGTTTAAAAACTTGTCGCTGGTCAACGGCTATACTGCCGAAAACGGCGGCGCGATTCGGGGAGAGCACAAAGCTAATCTCACCGTTGAGAGTGTCAAGTTCCAAAACAACGTGGCAGACAAAGGGGGTGGGGCAATTTATAGTGCCTGGGAAAATCAGCTTACGGTCAACAGCTCTCAATTCAACGGCAACAAAGCTACTGCGGGAAATGATGAGCGCGGTGCAGGGGCGATCGCTTTTGTGAGTTCGGGAAATTTCACGGTTCGTAACAGCAGCTTTACCAACAATCAGGGCATTAACGGCGGGGCAATCAATAGTTTGAATGGTAAGCTGACGATCGAAAACTCCCGCTTTGTCAACAACAGCACACTAGCAGCCCAGTACGACGCCGGAAAAGAGAATCCAACCCTGCGGGGTTATGGCGGTGCGATTTACACCGATCGCGCCAGCAGCACAAACGAGCCATCGGGAAGAATCCGCATTAGCGGCACGCTCTTTGAGGGCAACAAAGGCAAAGCAGAAGGCGGCGCAGCCTATCTCTATACAGGTACACAGGACAGCATCGAGATTCATCCAGCACTTTCAAAAACAACGAGGTTCAGGCACTCGCTCAGGGCAATAGCGGCAATGGCGGTGGACTGGCGGTGATAAGCAATTCGCCCAACCAGGGATTAACGATCGCCCAAACCGCATTTGTGAACAACACGGCATCGAGCCAGGGCGGCGGAATGTGGCTGATGGGCGCACCTGCAACGATCCTCAACAGCACCTTTTCCGGCAATCAAGCCCCTGGAACCGTACCCGGCAAAGTCGTGGGTACAGATTACTATCCGCTCGGCGGTGCGATGGCTCTCTACAGCGATGCCAAGCTGATCAATACCACGATCGCCCACAATCAGGCAGGCTGGGTCGGTGGTGGCATCAGTGTTGCTGGCGGCTCCAAAGTCTCATTGCAAGACACAATCCTGTACAAAAACACGGCAGCCAACGGCGGCAACCCTTGGGGCATTCAGCAGCACAGCAGCGGTACACTCACTGATTACGGCGGTAACATTCAATTCCCCCCCGAGAAAGACAACAAAAACGCCACCACTGCAATCACGATCGCCGATCCGATGCTGGGCACCCTGCAAGACAACGGCGGCGGCATTCTGACTTATGCGCTGTTGCCCGGAAGTCCTGCGATTAACAAGGGAGTGGGAACAGGCACACCTACCCTGGATCAGCGAGGCTTTACCCGCGCCGATGGCTCGATCGATGCAGGCGCATTTGAGTTTGGGGCAACGGCTCCAGCAACTCCTCCAGGAACTGAAACCCCGATCGCAGGCAGCACAGACAACGATGTTCTGACGGGCAGCAGTATTAATGACTGGCTCAGAGGAGGAATGGGATCTGATCTGCTCACGGGTGGCGGCGGAGCCGATCGCTTTATTTATGCGGGCGCAACCCGACGCGAGGCTTTGTCAGGCTCCCGGCTGCGAAACCCCGATCGAATTCTGGATTTTAATGCGATTCAAGGCGATCGACTTCAGTTGGACTATGACAATAATCTGGCAACGATCGATCGTCCGCGTAGCGCGTTTAATGCCGGAAAAGTGCGAGGTGAAAATTTACGCGCAGGCGTGCAGGCAGCTTTTCAGGACAAAAATCACCAACGTAAGGGCAATCAAGCTCTACGGGCAAATGAAGCGGTGGTGTTCCAATGGCGCAAGCAGACTTTCTTGACAGTGAATGACAACGAACGCAGGTTTGCTCCCAATCAGGACATGATCATTAACGTGACCGGACTGCAAATGATCGGACAAGATGCCAGCGCAGGGGTTCTGAAGGTGAGCTCCTATTTTGTCTAGCGTTAATTCCAGTCCCTATTCTGCTGCTTCTGAGGGGAAAACCAAGCCCCTTTTCAGTCTCAAAGTTTCCGAAAGTTGACCGTATTGAGGGGCAGAACCTTTCATCCGCCCCAAGCAGCCTCTTTAATATCAAAAAGGACACCTCTTAATGAAGTGTCCTAATTTTTATTTCGTTTTTATTGAATTGTGAAACGAGATTCTTATCTAAAACCGACGGCTGCCTGCCATACAAACGCCAGCAGCAGGAAGAACACCGGAATCACAGGCAGAACGTCTACGAGCGGATCAAAGATCGCGTAGGCTTCGGGTAATTTTGCTAAGAGCAATGCCGCTTCCATGAATCAGTCTACCTCTCCAACACAAATTTCATAATTGTTGGGTATCTTAACACGATCGCCGCTCCAATTCATCCGCAGTGACAAATCTAATTATCAGAGAATCTGATTTGCTTTAGGGCAGCAAAAAGCCTGATCCGGCTCGGCGAATAAAGTAGCGAGAAGTTTCTTCATTGGGCGAGCGATAAAGCATCAGAAAGTTGCCGTTGTTCAGCGTATAAAGTCGATAAACGCCCTGCGCGGGAGTAAGCTGCTGCTCTCTAGGAATCCCTGCATTCTCCGGGAAATAGCCACCTCGCGCCACAATGCGATAGCCGCTGAGAATATTGGTGGCAGCATTGAAAACTGCCTGAAAATCTCCGTCAAAATTCGGATCGTTTTGCAAATCTGCTAGCATCCCCGACGAGAAATTCAAATCACTCTGAGAAGCCCAATCGGTCAAGCGAAACAAAGGCAAAATCCCGCTCCGAACTTCAGTTTGAGCAAAGCTGGCTCTACTGAGTGTAAGCAGCAAAGCAGTTGCTATGACAAGCTGCACTGACCCTTTCCGAGCGAAATTTCTGATCAGTTTGAATTGACGATCGCCCATAGCTAACCTGTGATTAAAATGCTTCTAAATTTAATTGACAGGACTTTATCACAATTTCAGGAAGGGGTGGGAAAGCCTAGGGAGATGAGGAGAGCAAGGGGAGTAATCTGCTAGCTCTTGCTGGAGGCATTGAATGAGCTGTAGGAGTGGTTAGCGGGGTTTATGGGCTTTCCAGGTTCCGCCATATGCATAGTAGGGATTGTTTTGGCTTACGGAGGGATAGCATCGATCGCAGACAAAAATCCACTGCTCTGAGGCATCTACCTTTACGCGATAGAGGACTTCGGCAGGCTCCTGACAGCGATCGCAGGGTTTAATTCGCACCCGTGCCATAAAATTACTTTTTGCGGTTATTTCAGGAGCGGTTATTTCAGGAAATGACGGTCGAATTTTGAGGACGGGCAAAAATCATGCGTCCGGCGGAAGTTTGCAGTGAACCTGTGACGACGACCGCTAATTCACCGCCAATGTAGCTGCCGCCTTCTTCGACCACCACCATTGTGCCGTCATCCAGGTAGCCGACGCCCTGAGCGGGTTCTTTGCCCTGCTTGAGAATCTTCAGGTCAATCTGGTCGCCGGGAAGGTAGGCAGGGCGCATTGCCTGAGCCAGATCGTTAATATTTAGCACGTTGACTTTTTGCAGACTCGCGACTTTGTTGAGGTTGTAGTCGTTCGTCAGCAATGTGCCATTAATGTCCTGTGCCAAACGCACCAGCTTTGCATCGACGGTAGAAACATCATCGTAGTCAGCGGGGTGAATGATAATGCGTTCCGGGTATGCTTCTTGAATCTGATTGAGAATATCTAAGCCTCGCCGTCCCCGCACCCGCTTTTGATCGTTCGAGGCATCGGCAATTTGCTGAAGTTCTTGCAGAACAAACCTCGGTACGAGCAACTGTCCTTCTAGAAATCCGGTTGCCAGGATATCTTCGATTCTCCCGTCGATAATGCAGCTTGTATCAAGAATTTTGCTCGTTGCCGGCTTGAGCGTTCCCTCCGCAACCAGCATCGACTCGACGCTATTAGGATTAATGAGCCGCAGCAGGGTTCGACCGTGGATATCTGCCAGATTGATGCCAGAAAAGGCAAACAGCACGCTTCCCAAAACGGCAGCAAGCGGCTTGATAAAGGCAAACTCTCGTGGAATCGGCAGCAGAAAAATGGGAGCCAGCATCAGGTTCGCGACCAGCAGCCCTAGCACCAAGCCGACCGATCGACTCAGCAAGCGATCGACGGGCATCTCGCGAATTTGCCGTTCGACCCGTCGATAGGCAGTTTGCGCCACAATGCCGATCGCCAAACCAATCAGCGCACCAAATCCGCCCGTGACTGAACTCAGCCCCTCTAGGCTCGTCACCTGTGCCAAAGCATCGTTTGGCAGGAAGTCAACGCTATAAAAGCCAATTCCTGCCCCTGCTATGATGAAAGATATAATGATAATTGCGTCAAGCATGACAATAATCCAAAGTAGGATTAGGTGCAGACTTCGTTAGGAATCAGAATAGCATCGGCAGGGATTTTTCGCTGGACGCAGTTGCCCCGATCGCGCAGAAACGCAAGCTTCAGGCAGTTGCAGAATAACTCACTAAAATTCCAGTGATTCAATTACATGATTCAATTGCGAAGCTAACTTTAATTCCGTACGACCTCATTATATCTTTTTCGCTTTGTCAGCATTTTTGAATTCCTTGAGCCTGAGCTGCGATCGTTCAATTTCTCCTATTGCGGCATCGCCTCTGACTGAGACGGTAACAGCCGCATATCTTCATATTCCGTTCTGCCGCCGCCGCTGCTACTACTGTGATTTTGCCGTGTCGATCGTGGGCGATCAGCCACCGCTGGCTCGAAGCGGAGCAAGTTCCCAATACGGCACCATTACTGCCTATCTCGAAGGGCTGCTGCAAGAAATTCGCGCTACACCTGCCAGAGGAAATCCACTGCAAACGGTTTTCTTGGGCGGCGGCACACCTTCTCTATTGACCGCTCAGCAAGTTGAGCAAATTCTAAGCACGATCGATCGTCAGTTTGGCATCGTACCAAACGCCGAAATCTCGATGGAGATTGACCCGGACACCTTCGATCGCGAAAAGCTGCAAGGCTATCTTGCCGCTGGTATGAATCGCTTTAGTCTGGGAGTGCAGGCATTTCAACCCGAACTGCTTGCTGCCTGCGGTCGCACCCACACGCGAGAAGATATTGATCGGGCAGTAGAATGGCTGCATCAGCTCAATGTGCAAAACTTTAGCCTCGATCTGATTTCTGGGCTGCCTCATCAAACGCTGGAACACTGGCAGGACACTTTGCAGACTGCGATCGACTTCAATCCTGCCCATATCTCGGTGTACGACCTGACCGTTGAACCGGGAACTGCCTTCGATCGTTGGTACGAAGCAGGCAGCAAGCCTCTGCCGAGCGATGAAGCCACTGCACAAATGTATCGCTTGACTCAGCAAACGCTTACCCACGCAGGCTACGAACACTACGAAATCTCAAACTACGCGCGATCGGGCTTTCAGTGTCGGCATAACCGCGTCTATTGGGAAAATCGCCCCTACTACGGCTTTGGCATGGGAGCTGCTAGCTATCTTAACCTGAAACGGTTTACCCGACCGCGGAAGCGCACTCAATACCATCAGTGGGTCTCAGAATATGTTGCCAGCGGTGGGTCGATCGATTGCTTGACCACGCCGCCAACCGAGATTTTGCTGGATACCCTGATGGTGGGCTTGCGTCTAGCCGAGGGCATCAGTTTAACGGCATTAGGCGATCGATTTGGGCAGGAGGCAATCGAGCAGATTCTTGCCTGTTTGAATCCTCACCAGCAGCGCGGCTGGGTTGAAATTACCAATGGTGATCGCACATCGCGAATTCGGCTTTCTGATCCAGAAGGATTTCTGTTCTCGAATGTGATTTTGTCCGATTTATTTGAGTCGTTGAGTTAAACAGCAAAATCAGGACTGACTTTGATCGCGAGAACAGAGACCGATCGATTAAGCCAGCCCTACGGACTTTGTCCTGAGCGACACGGTTCTAAACTGCACAGATAAACCCACCCCGACCTGCGATCGCCCTTCCAGGAGGAAATAAAGAGCGAGGCTGAGGCTGGGATGGGTCGCATGACGTTAATTCAATTGTCCTAATTCAAACGCCTCGTTTGCTCTTGCCCTAAACTCACCGACGGCTGCACAACACGCGACGGAAGCCGGGTTTGAGCGATCGTGGGTCGCAGCACATTCACTGCCTGAGCATACTGGGGATCAGCGTTCGTGCCGACCAACGACAGATTACGGGCAAGCGTTTGCTGCTGCTGCTCATTGAGGCTAACTTCAACATTCGGCGTGATTCCTCGCTGGCTGATATCCGTGCCGCCCGGGGTGTAGTAGTGAGCCACGGTCACCGCCAAACCGGAGCCGTCGGACAGCGAATGCACGGCTTGAACCAGAGCTTTGCCAAAGGTGCGCGTACCCACAATAACGGCTCTCTGGTTGTCCATCAGCGCGCCCGTAACGATTTCGCTAGAGCTTGCCGAGTTGCCATCGACCAGGACTGCCAGCGGAAGCTGGGTCAGAGCAGTGTGATTTGCCATAATCTGATCGCTGTTGCCGTGACGATCGACCGTTCGCACGATCGCGCCGCCATCGAGCCACATCCGCGAGATTTCGACGCTGGCATGCAGCAGTCCACCAGGGTTGCCGCGCAGATCCAGCACAAATCCGTTGACGTTCTTTGACAGCAAATCCTCGATCGCTTTTTTCATTTGATCGGGTGCATGACTGCTAAACTCGGTCAGGCGAATATAGCCAATGCGCTGATTGCCTTCCTGACGCAGCTCGTGGGCAACGTTGGGCAGCTCGATGCGGGCGCGGGTCAGGGGCAGGTCAAAGGCAGCCCGGCTCTCCCGTTCAATTCGCAGAGTGATGCGAGTTCCCGCTTCTCCTTTGATGAGCTCTGAAGCAGTTTCGACGCTCATGCCCGTGGTCGATCGCCCATCGATCGCCAGGATTCGATCGCCTGTCTGAATTCCGGCTGCACTGGCAGGAGAGTTGGCAAGGGGTTCAACCACTGTTAAGGCTTTCGTTTCCTCGTGCAGTTGCAGGCGCAAACCCACGCCGGACAGTTCACCGGAGGTTTGGCTAGTGAGTGTCTGATATTGTTTTGGGTCAAGAAAGCGAGTGTAGGGATCGTTGAGCTGCTCTAATGCCTCTCGCAGTGCAGCGTAGGCAGCTTCGGGCGAGGTATAGTCGCGGCTGAGCAAATCCTGACGGACTGCCTGCCAGTTCACTCGGTTAAACGTGGTATCGACATATTCGCGATCGACGATTTGCCAGGCTTCATCTAAAACGGCTTTGGGATTGTTTTGAAAAGCGGCTTGGGCAGTAGAGTAAAGCGGAGAGAGAACAGTGACTACGGCAAGCGTGCCTCCAAAGCAAACACCTTGCAGAAGGCGGGAAAGGCAAGGGAGATCATTCATAGAAATGTAGACCCAGAAGACGGAAAACGATACCAGCAGCTAACCCACTCGGCTCAGACTGGGGACAGTCGGGTTAAGAAAGGGTCAGATCAGATTGTCTAACAGTAATTTCGAATGGGATCAGATGGGAGTAGAGGAGATACAGAAACGTATCGCTCCAAATCATCATGACCGCAGAAGCAAATTCCTTCCTACAAATGTTGCAAAGCTTAAGCACTCACATTCCGTAGCCTTAGAGCAACCAGCCTTGGAAGTAGCGGATCAGCACACCACAATCATGATGCATCCAAATTACGAACCGAGTTGATGCCCCTGAGACCATTCAGTCAATTCAGTTAATCAGTTAGGTCGATTCACCCCCAGCTAAGGAGGGTCTAAATTCTTCCTCGCTAGTTTAGCAAAGGTCAAACTGACGATCACAAGGATCTCAGAACATTTCTAGCTCAAGTTGTTCCTGCATGCGCAACACGATCTGAAGCAGAGTCTACCGCTTTAATGCGGCTCAATGCGGCTACTCGACTTTTGCCCCGGCAATCATTTGCAGAACAAACGGCTCGCCGCCTGCCTGATGGTAGCGATCTGCCCACTGGCGAATGACTTCGTCTAGCTCAGTCAGTGCCTGCTCCAGGCGATCGGGCGGAATGTCTAGCTCTTCTAAAATTCTGGCGACCCCTGGCTGACGGTCTGCCCAGTCTCGCATCATTTGGAAGAAGCGGGCAGTGTCTTCCACCATGATGTAAGTGCGTTCTTCCTCATCAGCGGGAGTATAGGAAGAGCGGGTCAGGGCGTAAAAGGGCATTCCCCAGGGCGAGTCAATGCGTGTGACGGTCCCAGAGTAAAGCAATCGCCGCTTAATGTGTTCTGCCAGAGCTTCGCTAAGCGGCATTCGTCCGTGGGGCGGCACGTCTTCCTGGGAACGCAGATGGAGAAATTCGATGATCTCCATAAGCTGGAACGAGTTGACCAACTGAGCATCTGGCAAGTTTGGCGGCAGCTTTTCCTCGATCTGTCGCTTCTCCTCGCTAGAAAGACCACCGCCGGGAACTCGCGATCGTCCCGGTTGCCAGGGGTATTGTTCCAGCCAAATGTAGGGAAACTGGATGAGGTAGCGTGGCTCCTGAGAACCCAGCATTTTGAGCAGTTTCCCCTCGGTCAGGGCTTGCCTGACTTCTTCGACAATGACCTTGACTCGCTTTGGCTCAATGTGGTGGAGGTGTCCTGTCATTCGCAGGTTTTCGTCCTGCTCCAGATAGGTCATATAAATCGCGCACTTTGCAGCGGTTGCTGCCGCATCCAGGAAGGCTCCGTGTCGGTGTCCTCCGGTTCGCATTGCGCTAAACGCTAAATAGAGCATGATCTGATCGATCGCACTTGGACTAAGACGTTTGATCAGATCGGTATCGTTCGTCATCTTTTGGGTAAGGTATCGAGCAAGAGGATACGTAGAGGGAAAACGAGAGGCTTCGCTGGGGTCATCTCGGTGTAGCCGTAATCTGGCACACTTTATTTCAGCTCTGCTGCTATTAATTTATCAAGAACGAATTTACGCGTCTATTTGGGCAAGACTAAACCATTTTAGAAGACACTGGTACTTTTTACTGTTCTGTAAATCTGTGGAATTATCGCTGCAATAGCTGAATGCTATGTATCTTGCCAGCAAATTTGCTGCCACAATACCCGAATTGATGGTCTTGCTCAAAAATTTACAATTAATTTTACTTTTTCTAGGGAATTGATGAAGCAACACGCTAAACAATTTAAACCAATCTGTCACTTTCGATTAAAGCAAATGCTCCAAATCAACTGCTCTAATCAAGAGTGCCTTAAACAGCACGATGAACAGATAGTTTTAGCGTCCGCTACCTCGATGGTCGCCTTCGAGGCATGTTGCCATCAATTCTGTTTGATGCAAATCCTTGCTTTGAATGAAGCCCTTTTCAGCGTAAGGAATGCCAGGTTGACCGGTAAGCAGCAAAGAGGATTCTACAAAACTGGCTGCTACAACAAAACCAATCGAAACAAGGAGCGAGGATGTCAACATGAGAGACTTTAGATGAGCGTTTCTAATCCCAAATACGTCCCCTATGTCCATCGGTCAGGAAAGTTCGATCGACTTTATACAAGATTGAATTCTGCTTTGGTCTGCTTGAGATAAAAGAAAATTTTTCAGTATTCCCACAACAGGCAAAATTATCACGCGACTCAACAAAGCGATGCATTTTAAGGCAGTCGGACAGCGATCGATGGCAGAACGGAGGACGGCAAAACGGGCAGAGATGAGCCAAATCGCTTTGTATTCGATTGTGTCTGATTGTGCTCGATCGGAATGAGTGTTCGATCGCAAGGGAATGAGAAATCCTACAGTTGCTTTTGCAAAAGAGCGACTTTTAAGGATAATGGCGGGGAGATGTTTTATCGGGGAAATCACCCAGAAGTAGCCGTGCAACTTCCAAGTCCCATCTATTCCGTTTGGCAACAGATCACCCTGGTCAGACTACCCTTAACCCAGTGGAGCCGATCGAGCTATGCCCATTCCCCGATCGGCAGTTTGCGACGCTGGCGCGATGGAAGCTGGCTGTTGCAGTGGGCAGAACCGATCGGCGGGCTACTAGCAGCCGTGATCTATGGTTTGGCTCCTTTTCTATCAACCAGCATTATTGGCGTGCTGCTGATTGCCTGTGCGGGCTACTGGGGGCTGCTGACGCTTTCAGACAATGCGGAATCAGGATCTGGACTCACGCCAATTCACCTCCTGGTTTTGCTGTATTGGGCAGTCGTAACCATCGCGACGGCTCTCTCTCCAGTGCGAACTGCGGCGATCGAAGGCTGGACAAAGCTAACGCTGTACCTGGTTTTGTTTGCGCTGCTGGCACGGGTGCTGCGATCGGCGCGAGTGCGATCGGCGTTGATTGCCATTTATTTATTAACTGCCCTGGTTGTGAGCATTGCTGGCTTGCGGCAGTGGTTTTTCGGCGCAGATGAACTGGCAACCTGGGTTGACCCGGAATCGACTCTAGCGGGTACGACGCGAGTTTATAGCTATCTGGGAAATCCGAATCTGCTAGCTGCCTACCTACTTCCTGCGGTAATTTTTAGTGCGGCAGCCGTTTTTGCCTGGAAGCGGTGGACACCGAAATTGCTGGCACTGCTGATGTGGGGCATTCATTCTGCCTGTCTGGTGCTGACCTTTAGCCGGGGTGGATGGATTGGCTTTGTGATTGCTAGCTTTGCGCTGCTGGTGCTGCTGATTCACTGGTTTAGCGTCTACCTGCCGCGCTTTTGGCGACGTTGGGCACTGCCGATCGTCCTGGGGGCATTTGCCGTTCTGGTTACGCTTGCCGTAATCGTGGTTGATCCGCTGCGCGATCGGGTGATGAGTATATTTGTTGGGCGAGAAGACAGCAGCAATAACTTTCGGATTAACGTCTGGACTGCCGTGATCCGCATGATCAAGGATTATCCGGTGCTGGGGATCGGTCCCGGCAACGATGCGTTTAACCGAGTGTATCCGCGCTATCAGGAGACTGGATTCACAGCTCTCAGTGCCTATTCGGTGTTCCTCGAACTTGCAGTGGAAGGCGGATTTCTAGGGCTGGGGTGTTTTCTGTGGCTACTGCTGGTGACGTTGAATCAGGGATGGCTCCAGCTTCAAAAGCTTAGACAGTCTGCCAATCGGGAAGGCTTCTGGCTGATTGCGGCTCTGGCAACGATGGTGGGAATGCTGGCACACGGACTGGTGGATACGGTCTGGTATCGTCCGCAGGTGAGTACGCTGTGGTGGCTAATGGTGGCGATCGTAGCAAGCTATTACCCATTTTCTCAGCCCGTTGATGCGGCAGAAGGTTCTAAGGTAGATTCGCAGTGAGTTGGCGGGGTCGGTTCAAGGGATAAAGCTGTGGGACTGAAGTGGGGATTCGAAAATAAGGTGGGGATTCGAAAATAAGGACGGTTCGCGAACCGCCCCTACTGAATCTCCTTCTGGCTAAGCAATAGGCTTACTCAGCTTCGCCGCCCACTACGACATCACGAATTCGCAGGCTCGGACCACCACAGCCGACGGGTAAGCCGCTTTGTCCGCCCTTGCCGCAGCCGCCCGATTCATCCCAGTAGAAGTCATCGCCGATCGCCTCAATGTCTGCCAGCGTAGTGAACACATTGCCGGAGAGATTGACATCACGCACGGGTTCTGCAAGTTTGCCGTTCCGGATCATCCAGGCTTCCCCAGCAGCAAAGGTAAACATTTCGCCGTTGGTCATGCCGCCGAGCCAGTTGCGGGCATAAACGCCTTCCTCGATGCCGTCAAACAAGCGACCGACCGGAGTACTCCCGCGTGCGATCCAGGTGTTGGTCATTCGGACGATCGGCGGGAAGTGGTAGCTAAGGCAGCGTGCGTTTCCGGTGGGGGTTTCGCCGAGCTTGCCTGCGGTCTCGCGGGAGTGAAGCCTTCCAGACAGGATGCCGTCCTGAATAAGCTGGGTAGTAGTGGCAGGTACGCCTTCGTCGTCGTAGAAATAGCTGCCGCGATGCCCTTCTGGAGCTGCCCCGTCAAAAATTTGCAGATCACGCGGACCAAATCGCCGCCCAACAGTCATGACTTCCATCAGATCTGGATTTTCGTAGATCATGTCTGCCTCGGACAAATGCCCAAAGGCTTCGTGGACAAACAAGCCCGACAGGATGGGATCAATCACGACTGTATAGGTGTTGCCTTTGACCGGAGGCAGGACCAGCGCATCGACAGCGCGTTGGGCAGCACTTTGCACCTGTTGGTCGAGTTGCTCTAGATCTTCATAAGCTTTACGCGATCCAGTGGTTTCTCGTCCGGTTTGGACAGTTTCGCCGTTGCGGGCAGTGGCGGCAAAGCGCATTTCCAGATCAACCCAGGATTGCTCGATCATCGTGCCGTCGGAGGTGGCAAGAATAATGCGCTGAGCACTGTCCCCGTATCGAACTGAGGTTGTCGCGATGCGAGCGTCCACACTTCTCAGAATGTCAGCATAGTGGCTACACAGAGCTTTCTTTTGCACAAGGGGAATCTGGCGGGGGTCGGTTCCGGTAAGCGGCAGTTGGCGCACGTCTTGAATTGCCCCGACCGGAGCCAGCAGGGTTTCTTCGTCGCCCACCAGACGAGCAGCGGCGATCGCTTCTTCGATTCGGTCTTTAAGACTAGAGAGGCGATTAAAGCTGGCAAACCCCCAACCGCCTTTGTAGCAGGCACGAACCTGACCACCGATTGAGATGCCTTCACTTAGCGTTTCTATGCGGTTGCCGCGCAGGAGAATGTCGGTTCCTTCTGCTTCTTCGAGCCGAATCGCCAGGTAATCGACCTGCGATCGATAGCGCGCCATGAGATCAGCGAGCAGATTTTTTGCATCAGCCAGTTGGGTAGCCATAGGGATTCCGCGATCGAGACTGTTTCTATTTTGTCTCAGCGGGGCACGAGTTGTTGTCAGGAACGATCAGGCTACCAGCCATCCTCGTTGTTGTCGTGCCAGATCTCAAGATCGAGGTCGTTGAGATACATCAGCGCACTCTCAATCTGGATACTGGGTCCATGCAGTTCCAGGTCAAACCAGCCGTCCTCACGGGCGTTTGCGCCAAGTAGGGCTGCCCGGATGTTGATGGTTAAGCCGTGCTGGGTAATCAGGTTAGAGATGATTGGCTCTTGCTGATAGCGTTTTGGAATGCGAAGCCGAATTCGAGTCTGGGCGTTTTGGCGATCGTCGGGGCTAGAGACAGCGTGGGGAGAACTGAAGGGTTTGAGTGAGGTCATGGCTTTTCAGAAAGGTAAAGGAGTTGCGATCAGAGGTTTAGGATTAATTTGAGGAAAAATTTAATCTACGATAAACCGGTCGGCTTACGAGACTTAATTTAGTGTAGTCGGGATGGAACGATTTTTCTAGGGGGCGATCATTGGATCAAGGCTGGAGTGAGAAAATACTGGAGGTTAGCCAGTGGGAGTAAGGTCTTGCAGGAGCCGGAGGAAAAGGCGCTCGTTCGCTCTCCCCGAATTCAGCAAACGACTGTGTCCCCCAAACCCTTCCAGAAGCCGATTGCATGACGAGAGGCTGGAGGTTGTGGGAGGTGTGAAGTCACTAGAGACCCAGGATTAGAGACCCAAGAAATTTTAATTAGTGATTACTTTGGAATTGGAAAATTGGCGAATTTAGGTACTGGGCAAGAGGTTTAAGGAATGCTGAGGAATAGGGCAATGGGTATCAGGCCGCAATGGAAGACAAGTTTCTTCTATGGGGTCGTTAGCTTGATGCTAGGCACAGGGCTGCTAGGTGGCAGGGCGATCGCGGTGGATGATGAGACCGTGCTGCTGCTGACCGATCCGCTGGAGATTCAGTCTCTCAACTTGCCGGAGGAACGGCAGCAGTTAATCAATCAGGGAGTGGTTACGCCGGAAACGATTTCCCAGACCGGGCTGACGGTTCCGAGCCTGTGGTGGGCGCAGCAGCAGTATGGGGGAAATTTACTGGAATATTGGTTTGCGTTTCCGGGAAGGGAGGATGTGCCGCCGAGGGTGGATCTGCTGGTGAATCAGCAGGTTTGGAACAATACGGATTACCTGGCACAGTATGGTTTTTTGTTGCGGTTTGGGCGGGTGTCAGAAGAGTTTGGCTACAGTACGCGGGTGTTTAATGGTCGGGGGGAATTGCTGGGGGCGTATATCTGTCCGAGCAATGCTCCGACCTGTCGAATTTTTCTTTCGCCTGCGACTCCCAATGCGTTTCTGAATCCGCTCGCGCCTCTGATCACCCCTGCAACCTCACCTTAGTCCAGAGCTGGCGATACTGCTCGATCGTCCGATCGGGTAAGGGCAGCAGAAATTCGCTTTTGTCCAGACTGTTCTGGGGCGGCAACAGGGTTTGATTTTGGCGCAGGGCTTCGGGCAGGGCAGATCGATCGCTTTTCAGCAATACAGGCGAGGCTGCCAGACTCAAGAGCGAAAGCTGCTCTGCAACCTGGGGCTGCCAGAAAAAGCTAATCCACTGGTTTTCGAGGGTTTGGCGGCTGGAGCCGGCGGCTGCGGTTGCGGGACGAACCCACAGGTCTGCGGTCAAAATCGTGCCGCTGGGGGGAACAACTGCGCGAATTCGTCGATCGCGCTTTGCCATTCGCAGAATTTCGCTGGACCAGCCGATCGCAACCCAGGTATCGCCCAGCAGGAGCGGCTGTAGATAATTAGTGGAGCCGTAGAACTTGACTTGCTGATGAAGAGCGTTGAGTTCTGCTTCAAGGGAGGGGACGGCATTGAGGTCGTCGCGATTGATCGATTGCCCCAGTTTCTTGAGCGTCAGTCCAATTACGGCGCGGGCACTGTCGGGCAGAGAGATTTTTCTGCGTAGCTCCGATCGCCACAGGTCCTGCCAGTCTTGAGGAGTCCAGCCCAGTCGTTCAAATTCCTGATGGCGGTAAGCAATCATCAGGGTTCCGGCTCGGTAGGGAGCTGCCCAGATTTCGCCATTGGGGGTAGGCTGTCCCTGGCGATCGCGCCGGACAAAGGCTTGCCAGGGGTCTGGTAAAGATTGAAAGTCAGTGAGATTGGCAGTTTGAATGGGTTGAATCAATCCTTGCTGAATTGCGCTCGTTAGCCACGCATCGCCCAGCGTTACCAGGTCAGCAACCGGGACGGTTCGGCGGCTATTCACAAATGGGAGTCCAGCAGTAGGTTGCTCCGATGTGGCTTGCGGCTTCCAAGTTTGCAGCAGCTTAAACAGGTCGGCAAGCTGACTGGTGGGCAGCAATTTGAGATTTTTGTCGCGGGCAACCTGCCGCTGAAACGCTTTAAGCAGTTCTGCCGGAATAGAGTTTTCGAGGAGCCTGACGCGCAGATCGGCGTTGGTTGCGGGGCTGCATCCGGTGAGAGAATAGCTGACTGCCAGGGTTCCGGCGGCGATGAGGAGCGATCGGCGGTTCATGAAAGGGGGTAAAGGAATAAGGGGGTGAGGTTGTCTTTACTGTTGTCTTCTATTGTCTTCTTTACTATTGTCTATTGTGCCGATCGCAATGAATGGATTGAGCAATGGAAAGTGGGTTTAAGGCTGCTTGTGTTCCATACCGAACGAATCCAACCAGGCTGACCACAGACGCAGGGATTTGATCGTCTTCGGGTCGCTGGTAGGTGACGATCGTTCGCAGGCGCAGATCAGGGCGGATGAATCGCATTTAGATCAACGGCGATCGGCTTTTGTAGTAGGTCGTCATTTCTAGCGTTTGGCGGGTGGGCTGATAAGTGAAGCGTCCGGCGATCGCTCCTGGCTGATAGTAGCCCTGGTCGCGCAGATAAAATCCCTGAATCATTTCTCCTGCCGGATCGAGCGGAACCTGGGCAGCTACAGGCAGAGGCATGGGCTTCACGGCTTTGGGCTGGGTCAGCACGAACTCGTCGGGCATAAACAAAGCTTTTAGACTCATCGCAACTTCTTCGCCCGTTTCGGAGCGAGTCGCAAACGAAATCGCAAAGCCAAACCAGCTCAGCGGACTTTGCAGAAGGCGATCGAGCGCAATTTGAATTCCAGAAAAACTTTGTTCGGCAACTTGACCGGGCTGAGCCGGTGATCTGATTAAAATTCGCTGTTTTTCGGATTGATCAAGCGTATCGGCGCGAAATTCAGTATAAGAGCGTTCAACTTCACCTGTTAAGACAGAGTGATACGTTCTTTCAGTCTGCCAAGTACCTGCACAGGCAGTAAAAAAGTCTTGGAAGCTGAGCATTGAGGCATCAAGCGAAAAGATATTTAGATCAAATCAGGTTGACCATTTTCCTGCAAGTTGCACTGGAAATAATATTCCTCAAGAGTCTTTTAGTTTGTAATGCAAAATCTTCCCCTCCAGAATAAATCAGAAGTTGTCAAAACGTTAAATGATTCAGGAATCTTGCTTAATTGAACTATTCATTCCCTAAGATGTAAGCACGTTTAAGAAATAAGGCAGATTGTCAGATGGATTTACTCCAGGAACAGGTAGCGACACTACATCTCAAGATTGACGCTACCCAGGACATTGTTGAGCAGTTAAGCCATCAGACTGCTGAGATTTTAACCACGCTCAAAGGGGTGTTAGAAAATCGGAATCAGTTTCTCCAAGGCAGTGGAAACGGTTCACGATCGTTTTATTCCAACCGATTGGTGCTGGAGAACAGTATTGAACAGCACAAAGATGTTTTGGAAGATGTGAGCTATTCAGATTCTGAAGCGCGTTCTAGCGATCGAACCCTTTCGACAGAGATGCAAATTCAGCGCCTGACCGCCCAACTGACCGCCGCTTATAATCGCATTGCTGCCCTCGAAGAACAGCTTTTATCCAAGCGAGTTCACTAGGCCGGAGCGACAAATTTCAGCTTATTTTTCAGTCACGTTGCAGTAGTTCTTCATTAGAGAAACTCTTATCTAGCATTCGCTTTTACGAAGATTGCGGCGAAGGCGAGTTCACCCGTGGAATTTCTAGCCGAAACTTTCTATCGATCGCTGTTCATCCATCAAAAATTCGATCGTTTCCAGCAGTTGATGCTGGCTCCAGTTTGCAAATAAATGGGCAGCAATGGCACAGCCTCCGGCTCCCACGCCTTCCTTGACGTATCCCTGCTCGTAGATTCGCAGTTGAGCATAGCGAGAATTGGCAAAGCTTAAACTCGTCGCCAGCAAAGGAGCTTCTAGCAAAGCAGCTAACCCCACTGTATCTCCGGTTGGATCTTCAGCCACCCAGCGCGTTGTACCCACCACCACCTGTTCTGGCTGCCAGAAGAGGTTTTCGGCAAGGGCAATCGATTGGGTTAGCGCGTACACGGCAAGCATCTGTGTCCCCCCTGCGAGCAACACCCCACAGGTCCGGCTGGCTGCGATCGTCATTCCCGCCACGACAATTTGCATCGGGTCGCCCAACCCAGCAATGACCGCAAACGGGTGAATCAAGGGAGCCGGGGAAGTTAAGGGAGTTGAGGAAGTCGAAGTTTTCCAGCGATCGAGTCCCTGCTGCACGATCGCCCATTTTTGTGGGTGATTACAGGTGGAATGGCTACTGTTAATTTTTCCCTCGGCTTGCCAGCCCAAGCCTGTTAGAACTGCCAGAGCTGTTGTGGTGCCGCCTACCACGCATTCGCCCAGAATCAGGTAGCCTGCAGGATTTTGTGCTGCCAGCTTCTCTCCCCAGCGCAGCCCTTGCTGAAACAAATGCTGAACGACAGCCCGATCGATCGCCCTCCCAGTTGTCAAACACCGGGCAGGCATTCCCCCTAAATCGATTGCCGGAACCGTTGGCGGCTTGGGCAGTCCCGCATTCAAGATCAGGGTCGGAATCTGAAGCTTTGCCACGATCGCACGAGTAATCAATGTTGGCGAAGCCCCAGCAACCAGCGGCGGCAAGGGAAACTTGGGCTGAGCCTGCACTCCGTGATATAGAAATTCTGCATCAGCGATCGCTGTAAACTGCCGATCGTCTGGTGTTGCTCCCGCCGCCGAGATCCCCGGAATTAGCCCCGTCTCTGTAAAGCCCAGCACGCAGGCGAACTGAGGAAGTTTTCTTTTGTGGCGATCGATCCAGGCTTGGGTTTGACTCAGTTGGGTGTAGAGGCGGAGCATGCTTACTCTTCGTCCATAATCACCTGTACCCAGTGCGGCGGGTCGGGAATCGGGTTATTCAGTCGTTTCAGCAGTAGCCATGCCGCCAGATGCACGGTGAAGAGATAGACTAGATCGCTCAGTAGCACGATCGCGATCGTGGCAATTTGCACGACGGTTACATTGGTTTGGCTCAGCACATCAATGCCCACAAAGCCCCAATTGACCAGGCGGGTGAGCACGATCTGGATTAAATCCGTAATGCGATTGGTGAGATAAGTCCACAGATCTTCGCCCAAAAACACCGAGAGAATTGCTAACCGGAAAAAGAAGCCAAACATGGCGATGATCGTGCCGATCGCGATCGAGGGCAGCCAGGGAGAACCGCGTCGCCACATTGCCCCAAGCTGCACGCCCAGAAACGCATAAGGTACACAAAACAAAATGCTGAGATATGGACCCATCAGCACCGACAGCAGCAGCCCAGAAACCACCGCCGACATCCACGAAGCCCGGAATCCCCATCGCAGATAGGCAAGGGCGATCGGCAGCGGAAACAAAATCCGCATCCAGGGTCCGATGCTGAGGTAATAGCTCACTAGCCACATTAAACTCGCAGTGCTGGCAAGAAATGCTGTCTCGACCATCACCAGCGTGGGGGTCATGACTCGGATCGGCTGATCTGGCGTTGGGGCATTGGCAGCAGGCGAATCTCGATCGATCGTCAGGCTGGCTTCGACTTCGGCAAATTCCCGTTCCAGGTCGTCTGCCGACGAATGAGGAGAATTTGACCCACTGGAAATTTGATTGCCTTTGGGGTCTGCCGGGTTGCCTGCTAAAGAGTCACTCATGCCGTACCAGAAGAGATCGCTGATCTACTCTATCGTTTCTCCCGGTCGATGCGGAGCAGTTCCCTTTTCTGGAGCGATCGCCTTTCCCAGCGACCTGAGGCTGCGCTTTCTCAGTTTGAGTTTCGGGTGGACTGCCGCAAAAGATCGCGAATGTCGCGCAGATAGAGTTTGATGCTCCTGAGCGTATCGATGAACCACAGCAGCAGAAAAATCTGGAGCAAAACCAGGATTAGCGCAAACCAGCCAAATCCAACGTTTACCATTGCAGCTTTAGTCCTACTTGTGACCTTACTTAAAAGAGCGGATTTGAAAGAGCGATCGTTCTAAATTCCTGGTAAGTATTGTAGAAGCTGAGATCTTCCCCAGTTCCCCTCCCAGAAGGAAAGAACCAAACTCAACTGCTCACGAAGGAAAACTGAACCACTCAAAGCTCCTTTTGGGGTTTAGGAAGATCTAAACGAGAGCAAGCCACTCCTGGGTGAGCCTTGAATTCCCGTCCTAGCCCTGCCCGCAGCAGCGATCGATTCCTAAACTATCAAGCAGCAAATCGCTAACCGCATTGGCAACTGCAAACTCACTGTAGAAACTCCGGGAAAAGTCAAATCCTTGCATTTCGGTGACGATCGCAATCACCAGCGATCCCACATCGTTTTCCCCTTCCATGCGCTGGCGCACAAACACCTGGGCTGCTCTCGCCGCAATTTGATGATTCACCGCTTCCGGCAAAAATTCTTCATCCAGCCAGCGATGCAAAGACGCTTTCAGCCATTCACCCTCCTGCTCAGCATTGCTTGCGGGCGGCAGTGTCACGGGTGGGATTGGTTCAGCCATCGTCGCTTCCCTCACTCGCAAATCGATATGTTTATCCTACCTTCCTGGGTTATCGTACGTTGAGATCATCCTAAAGCGAAGCGTCGGGTTATGACTCGCTATGACATTGACTCAATTGTGGCTGGCTATGCTCAGGGCTATTTCTTGATGGCAGACGAGCAGGGCAATCTCGACTGGTACAGTAGCCGCAAGCGGGCACTGATTCCCCTAGATGAACAGTTTCGCTACCCCCGATCGCTTCAACGCGTCCTTAACCAAAATCGCTTTACCGTTGCGGTCGATCGTGCCTTTGCAGAAGTCGTCGAAGGCTGCGCCGATCGTGAAACCACCTGGATCTCTGGCGAACTTCAGCAAATTTATGAGGAACTGCACCAGGCAGGCTGGGCACACAGCTTTGAAACCTGGCAGGGTAACGAATTGGCAGGCGGAATCCTGGGACTGGTAATCGGCGGAGCCTTTATCGGCGAATCCATGTTTTACCGCATTCCCGAAGGCTCAAAAGTAGCGATGGTGAAATTAGTGGAACGGCTTCGATCGCGCCAGTTCACTTTATTTGATGCTCAGATGACGAACCCTCATTTAGAACGATTTGGAGCGTATTTAATTGGCGATCGAGAATACAAAAACTTGCTGAATCGGGCACTCCAGCAGCCTTGCTCGCTGATATAGCCTTTTTCAGGCAGATGAAGTACAGAGAAGGGGGGTGCAGGAGCTGTGTCCCCACCCCCTCGTACCTTAATAGAGGGGAAAGCTGTATAGAGTTGACTGAAATAAACTAAAGATATGAAGCAAGTTTTGATCTGGCTCATTCAGGCATATCGCCTTTTAATTTCACCCCTGTTTCCGCCCTCCTGCCGCTTTCAGCCGACCTGTTCACAATATGGCATTGAGGCAATTCAGCGATTTGGCGCAATTAAGGGAAGCTGGCTCACCGTGCGGCGAATCTTGCGTTGTCACCCGTTTCATCCGGGCGGCTACGATCCGGTTCCGCCTAAACAGGTGCTAGAAGAATGAGAGTTTGGCTACAGGGTTGCAATATTCCTTCTTGTAAAGTCTGTCGCCCAGTTTAAGCGGCTAGCTTGCCTGCACTTCCCGCAATTCGTGCTGATCCCAGAGCTGGCGATAAAGTCCTGAATGAGCGATTAACTCAGAATGGCTACCTGCCTGCACAATTCGCCCGTGATCCATCACTAGAATCCGATCGGCAGTCGCAGCCGCAGAGAGCTGGTGAGAGATAAACAGCACCGTTTTGCGGCGAGTTCCCTCGGAGAGGTTGTGCAGAATTGCAGTGGCAGTCTGGTTGTCTACGCTGGAAAGGGCATCGTCCAAAATCAGCACGGGCGCGTCGGTGAGTAGAGCTCTGGCTAACGCAGTTCGTTGTCGCTGACCACCAGAAAGGGTAATGCCGCGTTCGCCCACGATCGTCTCGTACTGCTGCGGAAAGTTGAGAATTTCGGTATGGATTTGTGCCTGTTTTGCCGCGTATTCCACCTCAGGCTGTTCGCTCACGGGATCACCATAGCGAATGTTGTTTTGAATCGTAGTGCTGAACAAGAAACTTTCCTGCGGCACATAGGCGATCGCCGATCGCAAATCCTGCAAACGAATCTGTGTGATATCGTGCCCGTCGAGGAAAAGCTGACCGGGTTCAATCTCCAGCAGGCGCGGAATTGCGTTGGCTAGGGTACTTTTACCTGAACCGATCGACCCTACGATCGCCACCGTCTCGCCCGGACGAATCAGGAACTTCACGCGATCGAGCGCAGGCTGTTTTGCCCCACCATAGGTGTAGCTCAGTTCTTCTGCCCGCAGTTCTCCCCGGACTTCCGATCGTTTTAGCCCGATCGCATCAGGAACATCATGGATTCGGGGTGCGGTGGAGAGGATGGTTTCGAGACGATCGATACTGACTTCCCCGCGCTGAAATGCCGTAATCGTAAAGCCCAGCAGAGCTGTGGGAAAGACGAGCCGTTCTGCAAACAGTAACAACGCCACAAAGTCCCCGACGGACAGCGTATTGTTGCCGATCGCCCCAATGCCCAGCGACAGCAGTGCCAACTGACTCACACTTGCCAATCCTCGCAGCAGGGGAAACAGGGTGTTTTGCGTTTTGGAAAGCCGTAGATTTGCCCGCAACAGCTCATGGTTTAGCTGACGAAAAGCGCGTCGCTCGTTGTCTTCTTGGGCATAGATCTTGATCAGGGCAATGCCGCTCATGTCTTCCTGAATCAGGTCACTCAGGCTTGCGGTTTCCTGCTGCACGTTCATTTGGTAGTTTCGCAGTCGCTGGCTAAATAGCTGCACCAACGCCAGAATCAACGGATACACGGCAACTGCCACCAGCGTCAACCGAACGTTGATCGACAGCATCGCGGGCAGGGTCAGCGCGTAAGCCAGGATAATATTCACCGTACTCAGCACCGCAAAACCCACCAGACGGCGAATATTATCAACATCGCTCGTCGCACGGCTAATCAGATCTCCGGGGGTATTGATGGCAAAATAGCTCGGTTCCAGTCCCAACAAATGGCGAAAAATTTGCTGCTTCAGGTCAAACTCTACCTGTCGCCCCACGCCAAACAGCAAAATCCGCGACGACATCCGCGCCAGCCACATAATTGACGAAAGCAGCAGCACCAGCAGCGAATAATAGATGACGCGATCGAAATTAAAATTCTGCTGAAGCTCATCCAGCCCATCGCGAATCAGCAGCGGAATCTGCACCGACAGCCAGTTCACAACGACCAACGAAGCAATCCCGATCGCCGCACCTTTCCAGTGGGGGCGCATGTAGGACAGCAGTTTTTTGAAGCGGGAACGGGAGTCAGCCATAGTTACGGAAGCCAGATAAGTCAGCACCCAGCAGAGCAGCGAGCATCACTCACAGTCTATCGTTTTGATTCCTTTTTCCGCAGCTTAAACGGTCAGGGGGTCAGCCAGCCAACCTCTGAGGAAGTAATAAATTGTTGCCAGGTATTCATCCACCACCCGCGTCGTAATCACCAACGCCTCTGCACTAGGGATAATATCGGTGACGGCGGCAAACTGAAGTCCGCGCTGAATCTGAAACACATAAAAATCAGTCGGTCGAGGAATGACGCTAAAGTTGAGCCGGGTAAAAGTCGAGGCAGTTCGCCGGATCGAGAGGGTAGGAGCCACCAGGACGATCGGAACCCGACCTGCCGTGGCAGGAGCCGGAACCGGACTGGCATTGTTATCGCAAACCGCAAATAGCCGACAGTTCCCATTCCCGGCAGTTGTGGTCAAAATATTGCGAGCGGCTTCTGCACTGCTGCGCGGATCAACCCCATTGCGATCGATCTGAATCCGATCGTTGGGCACACCATTCGCCGTCAACAGTGCCCGGATGCTCTGATCGCTGTTAACCGCTTCGTTATTGCCGTCAATGCTGCTGACGATCACCAGTGGGGTGTTGCCCCGTGCCACGCGAGTTCCATAAAGCTGAGCCGCATAAAGTAGCCGCGACTGAAGATTAACGCTCAAACCGCCTGTGGTGTTGCTGATCTGGGTCCGAATTCGCGAAGACGGGTCAGAGGGCAATGCCCCATCGCCCAGTACGACGATCGCCTGCCCTTCCTGAGGATTGGATGCCTCCTGACGCTGCACTGCCTCTAGCACGGTTCGCTGCTCGGTTTGAGCCGTGAGCAGGTATGCCGTCAGCGGCAAGCTAAAGATCAGCAAAATCAAGAAAGCGGCAAGCACCTGTCCTCCATCCACCGACTTTAAGCCCTTTCGCATTGCCGCACCCAGCAGCACCAGCGATAGCCCCAACGGTCGCAGGAAAAAGGCAATAAACGACCACAAAATCCCAACCGTGCGATTGGTCGGCTGTAGAAACGCCAGCACCAGCAGCAGCACCAGCACAATCCCGCCCAACCAGGTGAGATAGCGACGATCGATAAAATTTTGCAGAACGTAGCGAACGATAAAAAAGATGGCAGTCAGGAGCAGCAGTTGCGTAATCAGTTCAAACATGGGCTTTGTTATCGCGGCAGAGCATAACCAAGTGGAGCGAATCGAGTGGGGAGTTCCCCGCTGGGGGTAATCGAATTGAGACCTGCTCTAATGTACTCAAACTCGGTACAAACGGTTAAAAAAAAGCCCCTACCAAACGGCAAGGGCTATCACTTCCTGGAAAACGTAGTGAGAACTCAAAATCAAGAATCTGGACTAATATGCGCCCGATCGATTCAGAATGACGGCGATCGTCTGGAAAATTAACTGCAAGTCATAGAGCGGATGCCAGCGTTGCTGATAGCGCAGATCCAGCTCAACAATCTGTTCAAAGTCCTTAATGGCAGAACGTCCACTGACCTGCCACTCTCCGGTTAGCCCTGGTTTAACGTTGAGCCTCAGCCAGTGCCGATCAGCATAGCGGCTGACTTCATCGCGGGTCGGCGGACGGGTTCCAACCAGGCTCATATCGCCCATCAGTACATTCCAGAACTGGGGAAACTCATCCAGGCTGGTCTTTCGCAGAAATTGCCCAACACGAGTAATCCGAGGGTCTTGCTCGTTCTTAAAGATAAGCCCCTTTGCTTCGTTTTGAACCAGGGCTTTGAGTTGATCGGCGTTTTGCACCATCGATCGAAACTTGAGCAGCGTAAACGTCTTGCCCCGTAAGCCAAATCGCTCCTGCCGAAAGAAAATTGGTCCAGGGCTGTCTAGCTTGATGACCACGGCGATCGGAATAAACATCAAGGCGAGCAGGAGTAGCCCGACGATCGCCCCCACAATATCGATCATGCGCTTAATGACTGAAGAGGCAGAGGGGTGAGGAGCCTGAACTTGCAGCCCTATAGGAAGGGAAATAGAGTGCCCTGCTTGCTGAATCACGGAGTCAGTCATGCTTAGAAGCCCGTACAATGTCTAGGTGAGTGACGAGGGAAGTGGCTAGGAGAAGTGTCTAGGACAAAACGACTACCATTTTATTCCTGAAGTATAAAATCGCGGCATATCAAGCATCGAGGGAAATTCGCTTCTTTGCAAAAGCTTTTTAGTTCTGTAGAAATACTGAATGATCCCTAGAGTTTTGTGAAGCTGAGATGAAGACAGCAGATGTTGGTTCTCTTTTTTATATTTTCTACCGATGAAATTTTAATTTCGGTGGATTGGCTTACAGCGACTTACCCGGTTGCTGCATCAAAAGTCACAGTATTGGTCCTGAAAACGTCTTGAAAACCACACTCATCTGCAAACTAAAAGAATAGGGACTTTTTAGAAATAGTAATGCCACTTCATATCCCGCTACGAGCAGCACGTAGGCGAGGAATAGATCGAGCAATCGGGCAATTCAGAAAAGCAGATTAGAAAAGTTTGTTCACAAAAAAGTTGAAGGGCTTTGTATGCACCGTTTGGCAACTCAGCCAGGAGGCTGGACTCCAGAGACGGAAGGAGTTATTTTTATCGAGCAGTCGCCTGCGCCACTCGTGTACCTGACCGCGGCTGATACCGATATTCAGGTGCTTGCTGCGGCAACTTCTCAGCTTTCCGAAGGGTTTCCGGCAATTCGGGCAGTGAATCTGCTTCAGCTTCAGCAGCATTTGACGATCGACACCTATGCAGAACAGGTCTTGTCTCAGGCAAAGGCGATCGTGCTGCGCTTGCTGGGGGGACGATCGTACTGGTCTTATGGGCTGGAGGTGGTCAAGCAAACAGTACAGGAAACAGGAGCCATGCTGTTTGTGCTGCCTGGGGATGATAAACCCGACCCAGAGCTGTGCAGCCATTCAACGGCTTCGCTGGTGGCGGTCGATCGACTCTGGCGATACTTCACCGAAGGCGGCGTAGAAAATATGGTCAACGCGCTCAAATTTCTGGCGGATACTGCTTGCCAGACCGATTATCAGCCCGACCTGCCGCGATCGATTCCGCGAGTCGGACGCTATCCTTTTCCGCTGCCTCAGCCCCTTGCCCTGGATGCCCCAAAAGCCGGAATTCTCTTTTATCGTGCCCATTATCTCGCAGGCAACATTGCCCCGATCGATGCGCTTTGTCAGGCGTTAAGCGATCGAGGTTTAGAACCTGTGCCCCTGTTTGTTTCTTCGCTGCGGGATGGCGAGGTGCAGGCAGAGCTACTGAACTGGTTTCAGGACCAGTGCCCGATTCAGGTTTTGCTGAATGCAACAAGCTTTTCCCTTGCTCGTCTGGAAGCCGAAACGCCTAAGGTTGAGCTATGGCAGTGTCTTGATGTCCCGGTGTTGCAGGTAATTCTCAGCAGCGGCACACAGGCCCAGTGGATCGAGCAAACTCGCGGACTCTCTCCTCGCGATATGGCGATGAATGTGGCTCTGCCTGAAGTCGATGGGCGGATTATTACTCGTGCCGTGTCATTTAAAGCGGTTGAGGCACGCCATCCCATCCTGGAAACCGATGTGGTGGGCTATCAGCCGCTAGCCGATCGCATTCAGTTTGTGGCAGACCTGGCAATGAATTGGGTGCGTTTACGCCAAACCCCTGTAATCGATCGCCGTATCGCGTTAATCCTGGCAAACTATCCCACCCGCGATGGCAGACTGGCCAATGGCGTTGGGCTGGACACGCCTCAAAGCTGCGTTGAAATCCTCAAAGCTCTCCAGCAGCAGGGCTACTGGGTTGAAAATCTACCCCAATCTGGGGACGAGCTGATCGCGCTGTTGACCCAAACGGTAACGAACGACCCAGAGGGACAACTCCTGCGTCCAGTGCGCCAATCCCTAACCCTGCCCCAATACAATCGCTTTTTTCAATCGCTGCCGCATCCTGTACAGCAAGGCATCACCGATCGCTGGAATTGTCCTACGGCGGAACTGTCTCAACGGGGTCTAACAGATTCCCCGAATTCCCCCGAAACCGCCTTTCCGATCGCTGGAGTGCAGTTGGGTAAAGTCTTTGTCGGAGTGCAGCCTGCCAGAGGCTATGATCTGGAGCCATCGCTCAACTATCACGCCCCCGACCTAGAGCCGCCCCACGCCTATCTCGCCTTTTATGAGTGGCTGCGTCAGCAGTTTGGCGCACAGGCGATCGTTCATGTAGGTAAGCACGGCAATCTCGAATGGCTTCCGGGCAAGGGAACGGCTCTTTCTGCCTCCTGCTATCCTGAAGCAGTGTTTGGCGCGATGCCCCACCTGTATCCGTTTATCGTGAATGATCCGGGCGAAGGTGCTCAAGCAAAACGCCGATCGCAAGCTGTCATTCTCGATCACCTCACCCCGCCCCTGACCCGCGCTGAACTTTATGGCGGGCTTCAACAGCTTGAAACGCTGATGGATGAATATTACGAAGCGCAAAGCCTCGATCCGTCCCGTTTATCGCTGATCCGCGATCGAATTCTCACGCTGATCGACCAGACAAATTTAGACCGGGATCTCGCACTGCGATTGGGCACTCAAACCCCCTCTGCTGACGATCGTTTCACCGAACTCCTCACCCGAATCGACGGCTACCTCTGCGAACTTAAAGAAGCGCAAATTCGCGACGGGCTGCATATTTTCGGCAGTTGTCCTCAAGGGCGACAGCTGCGGGATTTGATTGTGTCGATCGCCCGCCATCCCGGACGCGATCGAATTGGACTGACTCGTGCCATTGCTCAGGATTGGGAGCTACCCTTTGATCCGCTCACGGCAGATCCAGCAATTTTAATAGAATCTCTTAATCATCAAAGTCCACTAGCATTAAGCCCTTCAGGGGGATGCTCAACGCTGTCTAACTCAACGATTCATCCCCCGATTCAGCAACGCCAAAATTCTTGCGAGTGGCGCACCATCGGCGATGCGATCGAAGCTCTGGAAACAGCGGCGGCAGCGTTGATCGAATCTCTATTACAATCCGTCCCCATTTCCGCCAATCTGCCCGCCACGCAAACAGAACTGCACTGGATTACCAAAACTCTGCTGCCTGCCCTGAAACAAACCGATCGCGAAATCACGCATCTGCTCCATGGGCTATCGGGCGGCTATGTGCCGAGCGGAGCATCGGGCGCACCGACACGCGGGCGTCCTGAAGTGTTGCCCACCGGACGCAATTTCTACTCGGTCGATATTCGCGCCATTCCCACCATGACGGCTTGGGATGTGGGACGCAAAGCAGCAGAAACGCTAATCGAGCAATACACCCAGGAACAGGGCGAATATCCGCGCACGCTGGCTCTCTCGATCTGGGGCACGTCCACAATGCGAACCGGGGGCGATGACTTTGCCGAAGCATTGGCGTTGCTAGGCGTACAGCCGGTCTGGGAAGGAGCTTCAGGGCGTGTGATTGATTTCGAGATTTTGCCGCTGTCGGTGCTAGGTCGTCCCAGAGTGGATGTAACGCTGCGGATCTCTGGCTTTTTCCGCGATGCCTTCCCGAATCTAATTGATCTGTTTCAGCAGGCGATCGTTGCTGTCGCAGCCCTGGAGGAATCCCCAGAGCAAAATCCGCTTGCTGCCCAGGTTCAGCAGGACGCTCAAAACGGGTTGCAAACCGGACTTTCGATGGAACAGGCGATCGATCGCGCTCACTACCGCATCTTTGGCTCAAAACCGGGAGCTTATGGAGCCGGACTGCAAGGCTTAATCGATGCCCAAAACTGGACGGACGATCGTGACCTGGCGCAGGCTTACCTGAACTGGAGCAGCTACGCCTACACCGGAAAAACTGAAAGCTTTGCGCCCGAAGCGTTTGAGCAGCGACTCCGTCAGATGCAAATCGTGCTGCACAACCAAGACAACCGCGAACACGATCTGCTCGATTCCGATGACTATTATCAGTTTCAGGGGGGCCTGACGGCAGCAGTGCGAACCCTATCAGGCAGCAATCCGACCGTTTATTTTGGCGATCATGCCCTGCCCGAAAATCCGAAAGTGCGTCGTCTGGAAGCCGAAATTGCCAGAGTCTATCGATCGCGGGTCGTTAATCCCAAATGGATCGCGGGCGTGATGCGGCACGGCTATAAAGGCGCGTTTGAAATGGCAGCCACGGTCGATTATTTGTTTGCCTATGATGCAACGGCGCATTGCGTCCAGGACTATATGTATCAGGGCATTGCCGAGGCGTACTTATTTGACCCGACCGTGCAGGCTTTTATTCAGCAAAAAAATCCCTGGGCACTGCGTGATATGGCAGAACGGTTACTCGAAGCCAACCAACGCGGGCTCTGGCAGGAGGCTGATTCCAAAACATTAGAACAGCTTCGATCGCTGGTCCATGAAACAGAAGGGACGATCGAAGCTCTGAGTTCAACAGGTTTCTGAGTTCAATTGCCACCCTACAGAACTGGTTTCAAAGTCCCCCAGGATCTGGGGATTTAGGAAGCAATGTAAAAAGCTTTGTTACTCTTCAACCCTAAACATTCGGCGTATTGACTCCAGGAGCCGCAGGTCTAGAAAACAGTCCAAAAATCGGACCCAGAACTGCACCAAACACAAAACCGCCTGCGTGTGCCCAGTACGCCACGCCGCCCCCTTGCATGCCGACCATTGATGGAGCGTCCAGACTTGCTACCCCATAAAGAGCCTGCTGCACAAACCAAAAACCCAGGAACAGAATTGCCGGAATGCGGAAGGTGGTAATAAACAGGAAAATCGGCACCAGCGTCAGAATTCGCACCTGCGGGAACCGCAAAATATAGGCGCCCATGACTCCGGCGATCGCCCCACTCGCCCCCAGCGACGGCACATCCGATCCGGCTGAGAAATACCACTGCGCTAAAGCGGCCAGTGCCCCACACAGCAAGTAAAAGATCAGGAACCGCGTATGCCCCATCTGGTCTTCGACGTTGTTGCCAAACACCCAGAGGTAAAGCATATTACCGCCGACATGCAGCAGTCCCGCGTGCAAAAACTGGGAGCTAAACAGGGTCGTAATCTCTTGCAGCAGCGAAATCTGGGGGTTGCCCTGCAACGCTGCCGAAAACTGAACCGGAACCACTGCCCAAGTGCGGAAAAAGCCCTCCAACACAGGTCCAGGTAAACTAATTTCGTATAGAAAGATCAAAATATTGAGGGCAATCAGCCCATAGGTCACGTATGGGGTAACGCGAACCGGATTTTCATCACGAAGGGGAACCACAGCAGTTGCTCTTAGTAAGGATATATTTTGTGCAAGCAGAGCATACCGCGATCGATCGCTCCCTTGCGTCTGACTCACGATAGGTTTCACCAAAGGAAATTCCTGGCTTCTCCTTACCGCGAATCCTAAGCATGAGCTTTAAATTTCTCAAATAAATAAGCTTCAATAATGAGCTTTAACGGGCGACAGAGATCAAAATAAAGCCAAAAAATACAAGACAAGGAACCTAGCTGATGTGAGACAGATGCCCCGACAGTAGCAGCCAAATTCCTTGTCTTCGCAGGTGTCCAGATTTCTAAACTCAGAGAGCAAAGAACCAAACGATAAGCCGATCGGAGAGTATCAAGCAGAAAATGCAGATAAAGCAGCCCAAACAAGGGGCATCACTCAATCTGGCAGCTATTTACTCAACCACGACCGTGCCAGCCATACCTGCACCCCGGTGAGGAGCGCAATAGTATTTGTAGGTTCCGGGCTCGTCAAAGGTGACTTCATAGGATTCGCCCGGAGAGAACATGAGCTGGTCGTGCGACTTAGCCGCCTGTGCCTTATCTTCAAACACCACGTTATGCGGAGGCAACTTGTTATTCTGCCATTTCACGGTGTCACCCGCTTTGATGGTCAGGGTAGAAGGCTGAAATGCCAGCATTCCATTGTCAGCACCCATTTTGACCGTGTAGGTTTCAGCAGAAGCAGGCGAGACAGCCAGCAGAAACGTGCAAACAACCAACGCGATCGAACAAAGGGTGAGACTTAAACTCCGCGAAACAAAGGAAAACAGTTTCATGAGTAACCTCTGGAGGTTTAAGTTGAACTCAGTCTTATCACTCAAATTTTATCTTGAAAGATCACCGTTCATAACGATAAATTGCCCCAGCCTGGAGCTTTTTGAGCCGCTCGAAGCAAAAATGCTGCTAAATCCTCGGTCTGCTTGGTCGAAAGCCACGACTCTGGAACCTCGCGACAATACAGGCTTTCCTCACTGCCGTCATAAGTCATCGGCTGCCGCAGAAAAGCAACCAGACTCTCAATGTTGTCCCGTGGTGGCATTGCTCCCTTCAGCGCCTCCAGCGTCAGCGGCACGGTCGGGTCAGGCAAAGTTGCACCGCCCACATGACAGTTTTTGCAGTTCTCCTCAAAAAAACGCTTGCCCGCTGACAACTGCTCTGCCGAAAACTCGCGGCGATTTCCCTCAGCATTATTAGGGAGGGCGATCGGTTCTTTGGCATCCAGATAGCGCAGCACATAGGCATCAATTCCTGCCGCTTCTGCCGGTGGAGAACCCAGGAAAGCAGCGAATACGATGGCAAATACGATGTGGAGTAAAGCGATCGTCATGCCAAACGCACTCAGGCAAGTTTGCCAACCGCGAAGAATTCGCCTGATTTGAGCCACTCGACCAAAAACCTGACAAAACACGGAACGTCCTCCTGGGAATTAGCCCTCAACCCTTTTCTTTAATAAAGTGCAGCGCAACGCACTGGCAAAAATCCAAAAAACAAGGGGCAGGCAATGCCCGACCCCAAAACTCCTCTCATTCAGAGAGTGCTTAAAAAAACAGTTTAGTAATAGATTTTGCCGCCGCCCCACTTCTCGCCAACTACTTTTGGCTGAAGCAGAATATGTCCAGCGATCGCAACCAGGTCATCTTCGGTCAGATTTCGCATCTTTGGAAAGATGTCCGTGCTCTTCGTGCTGGGGTGAATCTCAGAGATGTCAGACTGCCCATCGTAGGTCGTGGGGTTGTGCATATAGTCCACCAGTGCCTCTAGATTGTCCCGACGAGGATTCGCCAGCGCAAGGGATTCTGGGTCAAGTCCAACGTTGGGGTCAGTCTTGGTTACGCCACCCACATGGCACTGACCACAGGCATAGTTAAACAACCGCTTGCCTTCAGAGACTTGCTCCAGGCTCAGGGTCTTTGTATCGCCCTGGTCATTTAGGGAAATGGTACGGGTTGCTTTATCCAGTTCAGCCGCAGTTGCGCCTCCGACAAACAGTTGAAAAGCCAGGAAGACCGTCACTGCAACAACCCAGATGTATCTTTTAAACATGGTTCTCCTTAAGAGTGCGTCCTTCGTTATCGGGTTTGATAAAAGTTCAACACAGCGAGACTCAATCTGCTTCAAGTCCATACACGGGAAGCCACAAACCCTAACGCTTGCTCTGCGCCGACCGATCAGGATTGAGCTAGCTCATTCAATATCATGCCACTGTTTGACGCTTTCCCAAAGACTGATGACGATAGACTTTCATCCATCTGCTGCTGGAAGATTTACCTCCGAAAAATAGAGTTGCTTTTCGATCGCACTCCGTAGGATGTTTTAGATTCCTGTCCGGCTCCTCCGCTTGCAGGGGGCTGCCACAGCACAAAGGGCAAGCTGTAGTCCGCCAATGAGCAGCATCACCAGGGTTGTAATCCAGATAATCCAGCGATTGGGCTGATAGTTACCCCGCTCGATCTGGCGAAATGTCCGGTTATAGCTCCATGCTGCCAGCACAATCATCACCATGCCTGCCAGCACCAGCACTAGTCCAATCGTTTGGGAGCTAATGGGATTACGCGGCAGTGTAGTTTGAGTTACGCCCTCGTGAAGCTCGCGCAAGAATAGCCCAAAGCGGGCGATCGCTAATCCAAAACTAATCAAGGCGATCGAAGTCCGAACCCAGGCAAGAAAAGTACGCTCGTTTGCCTGATGCTCACGCTGACGATCGACGCGGAATGGTTGACTCACAAATTCCTACTATTAGGACAGATTAGCGATAGTTCGTGAACTGTAGCGCTACCGGATAATCTTCCTGCTTAAGCCGCTGAATTACTTCTTGCAGATCGTCTTTTGCTTTGGCGGTGACTCGCACCGCATCGCCCTGAATCGACGGCTGCACTTTCTTAAACTCATCTCGAATCAGCTTAGAAATCTGCTTGGTCAGCTCAGAGCTAATGCCTTTCCGCAGTTTGATTTCCTGCTTCACCCGGTTTCCTCCAGCAGATTCCACCTTGCCGTAGTCAAAAATTTTCAGCGACAAATTCCGCTTCGCTGCTTTCGTATGCAGAATCGTGTGAACGGCTTGCAGGGTAAAGTCGCTGTCGGTATTCACCACGATCGACTCTGCACCCAGCTCTAGCGTCGTTTTCGTGTCTTTTAAGTCGTAGCGAGTATCGATTTCTCGTTTGGTTTGATCGACCGCGTTCACGAGTTCCTGGCGATCGAAATCACTTACTACATCAAAGGAATACGTAGAAGCCATGAGTCAAAAGAACAATAAAAAACCACAATCTGAGCAAAATAATTTAGGCAACGACTTCTTGCCGAATTTTGGCTTAGCAGAGATTTGGTCGAGCCATTCCAAAACTTAAGTCTAATTCATAAATTTGCTGAGTCTACCGATCGCTCTGCCAACTCAGCCCTAAGGCGCAGCCTGCTGCAAGCTCAGCCCCATCAGCGTTGCGATTGCCAGCGTTCCGACGCCAAACATCAGCGATCGCAGAATCGGCACATTTAAAATGTAAAACGGCGAGTAGAGCGATCGAGCCACCACATAGCTGATTGCGGCCCCGGTTGCCCAGACCGATTCTACCTGAGTCACGACTGCCATCAGTGCCCCCGCCGCAAACAGCATAAATGACTCAAACGAATTCTCATGTGCCCAAGTCGCCCGTTTCGCATAGTTCGGCAGCTTATCAAACAAGGCACGCGGATTTGCCATATCGAAACCTGCCTGCACTCGCCCATAGGCAACCACCAAAAACGGCACATAGATGAGGACAGCGGTGATCGCAATGCAAAGCAAAAGCGTATATCGCACAGGCAGGGCTTGCAGCACAGGCATAAGCTCGAATCAAAGGATAGTTATTTTTTCTATAGTGAGGGAAGTGAGACTTCGTTCTACTTTCACCAGAACTGCTTTCACTCAAAGCGGCTTAGTCAAAATAGAAAAGCGTCACCAGTTTGCGCTGTTCTTCCGCATCGCTGCACGTTTTTAGCAGTGTATGACTGTCGTGAAACGCAAAGCAAATTAACTGCTGACAGCGCGAAATAATTTCCTGATTACAAATCGCACTCGCCTCGCCAAGCGGGAGATGATCGTTAACAGGGTTCGCGACGAGATGAATCACCTGCTCTAGCTGTTCTCGCGATTCACGCGGCTGCTTATCTAGGCTCTGCGGCAGAATAACCGTTAGCAGATTAGGGTCGGCTCGCATTGCCCCCCGAATTGCAGCAGAGTTTGTTCCTGTTGCCCCTGAGGTGAGGAGATGATTCCCTGATAGCACCAGAGCATAGCTCATTAACTCAATCAGGTTTTGATGGGTAATCGGAACGTGGCGAGAGCCGAGTAATGCAATCCGCTTTGAGCCAGTTTGCTGAATCGCAGCTAGCTCCTGCAAGAATTCATCAACTTTAGGAATATCGATAGATTGACTCAAAAGACGTATCTTGACAAACAACCTCGATATTCTAGCAGGTGTCAGTAATTTTCAAAATTAGGACAACTACAGAAACCCAGTCAAAAGCCACAGGCTTAGACCAGCCTCCTGAATCAGCCAGGTTTGCTTTTTGGTTAGCCCGACGATCGCCTAAAAGTAAAAGTTTCCTCCAGTGGATTACTGCTTGGCGAACACTCCGATTCAGCTTGAACTGCCCTTACCAGCGGCGTCGAATTTGTAACCGAAAACGCGCTGTGGGCGATCGAAGCAGGCTGTTGTGATGAAGAGATATCAGACGTGAGAACTTCAGCAGACGCACACAGAAAAAAGATAAAGCTAATACTGCCTAAACGGACCCGATCGCCATCATTGAGAAGAACAGGCTGACGAATTGGTTCACCGTTGACAAATGTTCCATTTCTGCTGCCTAGATCGGTTAAGTAAAAGCCCTTCTGCGCCACATACTCGATCGCCGCATGAGCACGAGAAAGCTGCCGATCAGCAATTGGAATTGCCGACTGCTGGGGACTCCGACCAATTCGCCACTGATGTTCGGGCTGAAGCAGGGCTTGGGTTTTGCCCAGAAGATTGGTCACAAGATGCGGCTGACCCAGCACTACTCCTTGAACGTAGGGCAGCTTTACACTTCCCAAAGCTCTGCTCGTTTCAAGACTAAGAATATCGTCTAGCAGTTCTCGGCGGTATTCATACAGCCTGCAAAACACCTGATACAGCCCTAACTTTTGCTGTAAATCACTATCCTCATAAGTGTCCATAAACTCGGAGCTATAGGACATCCATTGATGTGAGCTGACCATAGCGTGACAGGTAATATGAATGAATAGAATGGAAAAAAGCCAGAGATTTTGCGAATTAAGAGAATCAGCAGCTAAACAGAATGCCGATTTGCGGATTGGTCGCTTTGCCTTAAGGAACAGACGAAGACAAATCGCGGATCAGCAAAATACTAGATTCAGCACAATTGCAGCACACTGACAGCCTTCACTTAACTCTAGTAAAAACTGACTCCAGTGAGAAGTGCTGCAAAGCTTGAAACCTGATAGATTGCAGCAGATGATATTCACCCATTGCCTTAGATTACCCATTTTTCTAGATTAGGAGTTTCAGCGATCGATTCAGAACCGCGAAATTACTGGACGTTAATAATAGTAACGAATTTATGAAGAAATCCAGGCGCAGGGCGAGCAAGCTGCACCAATCTGCCTGAACCGCTCAAGCCTTATTCTTTCCGGCAAACGCCTTATCCTGGCAAGCTTGCTGAAGCTGGAGCGGTTGCTTCGCAGTTCCCCGAAGGGGTTAATCATTCCTGAAGAAAATCGAGCAGTTCGCGGTTTACGGTTTGTGGGGCTTCCTGCTGAATCCAGTGCCCACAGTGCGAGAGAAACTTAAGCTTGATTGGAGCCGTCACCAGCCGTTCAATGCCTTCGGTCAGCTTTTCACTAAACAGGAAATCATCTTCACCCCACAAAATCAGGGTTGGAGCAGAAATCGGGGTTGGGGCATGGCTCCATTGATTCCACCAGGTTTGCGGCGAAAACAGGTGACGATAGTGATTCAAAACGGCTGTCAGCGCACCGGGTTTTTCCAGCGCAGCCTGGTAGAGATCGGTATCCTGGCTGGTAAACGCGCTCTTACGCACCGCCTGACCCTGAAACAGGTTTTTGACAATCGACTTCAGATTAGAGCGAATAAACCATTCGGGCAGCGTGGGAATTTGCAGTGCCAGCAGATACCAGCTTCGGCGAATTTGATCGGCATTGCCAACCAATTCCTGCACAAACCGCTGGGGATGAGGTGCATTGAGTACCGCTAGTCGTTGCGTCAAATTGGGAAAGCGATGGGCAAAATGCCAGGCGATCGTGCCGCCCCAGCTATGTCCGACCACATGAGCACTGCGATAGCCAAGGTTTTCAATCAAGCCACGAATATCAGCCGTCAGCGTATCGAGATCGTATCCGGTCGCTGGCTTATCAGAGTCATTGCAGCCGCGCAGATCAGGCACGACAACCTTAAAGTGTTTTGCCAGTGCCGGAATCTGATGCCGCCAGGAATACCAGAACTCTGGAAACCCGTGCAGCAGAATTACCAGATCTCCTTCGCCCTGCGTCACACAGTGAAGGCGAATATTATTAGTCTCGACAAAAGCGTGCTGCCATCCTGATTCGATCGCAGTCATAGGAGGAGAATTTGACCTGAAGAATTGGTATGTAATTGGTATCTATAGATACGCTAGCACGAAAAACTTGTGTCTACAGATACATCCCGATTTCTACTGACTGGTGTAAATTCCGCGTTTGCGAAGCTGCTGCACAAAGAATTCTTCCAGCGAAGGACGCGCCAGATTCATGCTGATCAGATCTGCCTGCATCAGCTTCAGGCTCGCCAAAAAATCCTGTGGGTCGCCGCGTAGGTGTCCCAGCCAATTGCCTTCGACCAGTTCGACATCGGGCAACCACTGCCGCAGAATTTCTGGATTGCCGTCGCGCACCCGAACCTGGTATAGATCGGCGTTTCCGAGCAGCTCCTGAAGTGAACCGATACAGAGCAGTTCCCCTCGTGCCAGAATCGCAACTCGATCGCAAATTTTCTCCACATCCGAGAGAATATGACTGTTAAAGAAGATGGTTTTTCCCTGCGACTTGAGAGAAAGAATAATTTCACGAATCTGATAGCGTCCCAGCGGATCGAGTCCTGACATTGGCTCATCCAGAAACACCACTTCTGGATCATTAATTAACGCCTGCGCCATCCCGACCCGCTGCAACATTCCCTTGGAATAATGGCGCAACTGTTTTTTTCGCGCTGAGGACTGCGCCAAGCCCACTAGATCGAGCAGTTGTGGAATGCGCTGACGCTGCACGGATTTAGGAATGCGAAACAGACCCGCCGCATATTCCAGAAATTCCCATCCGGTTAGATAGTCATAAAAGTAAGCGTTTTCCGGCAAATAGCCAACGCGCTGCTTGGCGGATCGATCGCCCAGCGGTTTGCCCAGCAGTTGCCCCGTGCCCGAAGTCGGACGAATAATGCCCAGCAGCGTTTTTAGCAGCGTGGTTTTGCCCGCGCCGTTTTGCCCCAGCAGCCCAAAGGTTTCGCCCCGAAAGACCTGTAGCGAACAGTCTTGCAGCGTCACCACCTTTTGATTCAGCCAGAACCCGGTGCGATAAACCTTTCTGAGGGCGATCGTTTCGACAACAGCAGAACGATCCATCTCGCTGAATGCAGATTCAGTAGGTTGAACAGTCGATTCAAAAACAACAGACATGGGATTATTGCGGCATCTCTCCTGAGGTTGCCCCTATTTTGCCCGCTTTTATGTCAGTCTAGAGCATACCCAGGTCAAGAAATATTGAGAATCCAGTGAGGGCAGTATGGATCGATCGAAGCTTGTTGCCATTATTACGGGCGTAATTGCTCTAATGATCAGCATTGCCTATTTGTTGCTGGTGCAGTTCCTCGATTTTCGTGGCGAGATGGTTCCGGCTCCGCTGGATATGTCTGCGTTGCTAACTCCAGACTGTTATTTGTCATTTTTGTCATTTCCTGTTCGTCCTTTGTAAGTAGCCGATTAGCCCATCGTTTCCAAGCAGCCGACTATAAACAGTCCACTACAAGCAGCCGATGCCAGGGACGAATAACCAACCACAGCACTCACGCATGCTCTAATTTTGTCTACCGACTTAATTGCAGTCTGAGGGCAGATAAAACTCGCTCAAATGCAGTACCACTTCGCCAAAGTCAGGAACCCAGGCAACCCACTCCTCAGCTGAAGCCTGACAAAGCAGCATTGCCTCATCGTGGCTAAACAGACTCAAGGATTTCGTCAGCCGCACCCAGGTTGAAGGCGCAAAATCTGTGGGGAAATTAGGCTGATGATAGAGAGAAAGGGGAATTTCAGCGATCGCACATTCCAGATTGGGATTCATAAAATTGCCCCCGATTCAACCATGCAATAAAACTTCTGTATTCAATGCTACAAAATTTTAGCGGCGGATTGTGGAATGTTTTATATCTTTACTCGGGTTGGCTTATCGTTTTGTCCATTCTTTTGTCAGACATCCGATGGAATTCGGGAAAGAGACTGGTAGGATGCAAAGGGCGATGGAGTGCCAACCTTCAGACATTTCTTTAGAGACTTCAGTAAATTTTTCAATGACTTCATATGGAGCATGAAGCTGCTTCTTCTGCCATTTCTGTTGTCGCCCCTGGCTTAGATTCAAGTTCTGAGGGCATCCGTTCCACCGTCAAGGTCACTATCCTGGGCGCGGGAGTTTGGGGCAGGGCGCTATCAACGCTGGTGGCTCAAAAAGGGTATCCGGTTCAGCTCTGGTCGCGCCAGGGAAAACTCAGCTTGCCAGAAGCCGTCTCAGAGGCAAAGGTAATCATCTCCGCAGTTTCGATGAAGGGAATTCCAGAGACGATCGCTCGTTTAAAGTCTCTTACCCTGCCTTCCGATGCAGTCCTGGTGAGTGCGACAAAAGGCTTGGATCCCGCAACCCGGCAAACTGCTTCTCAGCTCTGGCAAACCGCTTTTCCAGATCATTCGATCGTCGTGCTTTCCGGTCCCAATCTGTCTGAAGAGATCCAACAGGGATTGCCTGCCGCAACAGTGGTTGCTAGCGAGAATGCATCGGCGGCGCAGCAGGTGCAGATTATCTTTTCGTCTGATCGTTTTCGGGTGTACACCAATGATGATCCGCTAGGGACTGAACTGGGTGGCACGCTAAAAAATGTCATTGCGATCGCGGCTGGGGTTTGTGATGGTTTGAAGCTGGGCACAAATGCGCGATCGGCACTGATTACGCGGGCACTGGCAGAGCTAATTCGGGTGGGCGTACATCTGGGAGCGAAACCAGAAACATTTTTTGGTTTATCTGGATTAGGCGACTTGCTGGCAACCTGTACGAGTGCGCTGAGCCGCAACTATCGCGTGGGCTATGGGCTGGCGCAGGGCAAATCGCTGGCGAACATTCTGGATGAAATCCACAGCACTGCTGAAGGAGTGAATACGGCGAACGTGTTGATAGATCTAGCCGATCGCGAACGAATTGCTGTTCCCGTGTCTTATCAAGTGTATTTGCTGCTGAACGGCAAGATCACACCTCAGCAGGCGATCGTCGCGCTGATGGAACGCGATTTGAAATCGGAGACAGTCAATATTCAGGGCACAATTTAACTGTTTAACTATGAGTTGAATTTTGAGTCGGTTCGCCGCTCGTTGCCCAAGCTACACTTTTTAAGGCAGTTCATTCGATCGTCCCTGTGCGCTTCGATATCATTACTCTCTTTCCTGATTTTTTTGCTTCGCCGCTTTGCTCTGGCTTATTGGGTAAGGCATTGGCGAAGCAAATTGCGTCTGTGCATTTAACGAATCCGCGTGATTTTACGACCGATAAGCACCACAAGGTCGATGATGAACCCTACGGTGGCGGCGTGGGAATGCTGATGAAGCCAGAGCCAATTTTTGCGGCGATCGAGTCTTTGCCCGTGCTGCCCCGACGAGAGGTGATTTTGCTGACGCCTCAGGGCGAAACGATGAATCAGAAAATGTTTCAGTCGTTTGCCGCGAACTGTGATCAGCTCGTGTTTGTCTGCGGACATTACGAAGGCGTGGATGAGCGAGTGCTGCATCTAGTGACGCGGGAAGTGTCGCTCGGGGATTTTGTGCTGACTTGCGGCGAGATTCCTGCCCTCACTTTACTCAATGGCGTAATTCGCCTATTGCCGGGAACGGTAGGCAAAGAAGAATCACTAAAGCTGGAAAGCTTTGAAGCCGGGCTGCTCGATTATCCGCAATATACCCGTCCGGCAGAGTTTCGCGGCTGGAAGGTTCCTGAGGTTCTGCTGTCGGGGAATCATCAGGCGATCGACCAGTGGCGCAAACAGCAGCAAATTGAGCGAACCCGCGATCGTCGCCCTGACCTTTGGGAGAAGTGGCAGGCAGAAAAAGAACAAGGGGCAGATCCCTAGTTCGAAACAAAACCCTAAACAAAACATAATCCACGTCATAACGGCTTTCGATTGCCCCACGCCGCTAGCGGCGTTTTCTACAATGTAAAAAGCAGGTAACATTAATTGAGTTACCCTAACAAAGCGGCGAGAATCATCGTGTTTGTCCTCAACGGCTACGAATATTTCCTCGGCTTTCTGCTGATCTGTGGTCTTGTACCCGTCCTGGCGATCGGCACCTCCTACATCGTTGCACCCAAGCGCAAAGGGGTTGAACGACGCACCACGTACGAATCAGGCATGGAGCCGATCGGTGCAGCCTGGATTCAGTTCAACATTCGCTACTATATGTTCGCGCTGGTGTTCGTAATCTTCGATGTTGAAACGGTTTTTCTGTATCCCTGGGCAGTCGCCTTCAGTCAGCTCGGACTCCTCGCCTTTGTTGAAGCCCTGATCTTCATTGCAATTCTGGTCGTTGCTCTCGTGTATGCCTGGCGCAAAGGAGCCCTCGAATGGTCATGATTCCTTCTCCAGAAAATTCGGCTGCCCAACTGCTCAACCCGGTGGGACAGTCTGAAGTCACCCAAGCTCTTTCTGAAAACGTCATTCTCACCACCGTTGAGGATCTGCACAACTGGGCACGTCTTTCCAGTTTGTGGCCTATGCTGTACGGCACAGCTTGCTGCTTTATTGAATTTGCCGCGCTGATCGGTTCCCGCTTCGACTTCGATCGCTTTGGTCTGGTGCCGCGTTCCAGCCCTCGTCAGGCAGATTTGATCATCACCGCAGGCACAATCACGATGAAAATGGCTCCGGCTCTGGTGCGCCTGTATGAGCAGATGCCTGACCCGAAATATGTAATCGCAATGGGAGCCTGCACGATTACGGGTGGAATGTTTAGCACCGATTCGCCTTCTGCCGTCCGTGGAGTTGACAAGCTGATTCCGGTGGATGTTTATATTCCGGGTTGCCCGCCCCGCCCTGAGGCAATTATTGATGCGATCGTCAAATTGCGGAAAAAGATTGCAAATGAAGGACTCGCCGATCGGACGCAGGCTGCTCAAACGCACCGCTTTTACAGCGTTTCCCATAAAATGAAGCCTGCATCTGAAATCCACACCGGAAAATATCTCCAGGCTGAAACTCGTCAGGCTCCGCCTAAGGAACTGATGGAAGCAATGGGAATGCCAATTCCGACTGCGCTTGAAGCAGCAACTCAACCGGAGGAAGTAAGCCGTGGCTGAAGAAAACCAAACTGAACAAACCGAACAAACTACGCAAATCGTTGAAGCCGGGAAAATCTCGCGCTGGTTGACCGAAAACGGATTCGATCATGAAGTAATGGAACCCGATCGGGCTGGCGTTGAAGTCGTTAGGGTCGATCGCGAATTCCTGCTGCCGTTTTGCACTGCGCTATATGCCTACGGATTCAACTATCTGCGCTGTCAGTGCGGCTATGATACTGGACCAGGCGGTGAGCTGGTGAGCGTCTACGACCTAACCAAGCTGAGCGACAATGCCGATCGCCCTGAGGAAATTCGGGTCAAGGTATTCGTCCCCCGTGAAGATCCGCGCGTGCCCTCAGTGTACTGGGTCTGGAAAGCCGCAGACTGGCAGGAACGGGAAACCTACGACATGTACGGCATTGTTTATGAAGGACACCCTGACCTGAAGCGACTGCTGATGCCAGAGGACTGGGTTGGCTTTCCGCTCCGCAAGGACTACATTTCGCCAGACTTTTACGAGCTGCAAGACGCTTACTAACCTGCCTTCAAATCAGATTCAAACACGATCGAGTGGGTTTAATCGCCCACTTTTTTATTGCTGCCCTCACCCTAAATTCCTCTCCCAGAGCTGTCTACCTTGTATGCCTGCGTTCTATCAGCGTTCTAGGGTTTGCAGCCCTTCTAAATTCCCTAATTCAGGAGGACTTTGAACATGGGATCAGGCTCGGTGCCTCTAGAATTAGCACTCAGGAAATCAGCGTGAAATCGCTAGCAGTTAATAGTCCGTGATTAGCCTTCTTCAATGAATTTGCGTCGGTCAGCCTGGCAAAATGTCCGCCTGTGCCAAATCCGGCTGCTCCCCGATTTGCGTTATAGAACAGTCGATCGCTGCGGCTGTTATAAACGATCGCCGCCCGACTCCGTGCTGCTTGGCGATCGGTATTCACAACTTCAAAGCCCTTCTGGATAAACTGGCGACGGGACACTTTGCTCAGTGCGGTAAAAGTTGTGGTATCAAGAACAATTTTGTCCTGTCGGTGCGTGAAGCCCTGGATTTGATCCACTCCTGCAACTGCCCGATCGAACTTTGCATCGGTATTAAACAGATAAGAATCTCTGCCCCTACCGCCATTGAGAATGTCGCTGCCCGCATCCCCAGAGAGGCGATCGGCTCCCTGCCCCCCGGTTAAGCTATCGTCACCAAAGCCGCCGAACAGAAGGTCATCGCCCATGTCTCCCAGCAGCACATCATTGCTACCCTCGCCATAAAGCGTGTCGCTATCAGAGTTGCCATTAAGCCAATCGTTTCCCTCGCCTGCATAGATTGTGTCGTTGCCTGTATCACCACTTAGCGTATCGTCGCCCAGTTCGCCGAATAGTCGATCGTTTCCGGCACCAGCGTTTAGCAGGTCATTGCCATCTGCTGCGAAGAGCTGATCGTCGCCTGCGCCCCCGTCGAGCTGATCGTTCCCGCCTTCGCCAAACAGTTCGTCGTTGCCCTCTCCCCCCAGCAGGCGATCGTCTTCACTACCTGCAAACAGCTTGTCGTTTCCGGCATCCCCGTTGAGCAGGTCGCTGCCAAACTCACCAAACAGCTCATCATCACCATTTCCGCCGTTGAGCGTGTCGTTGCCCTGGCTGCCGAACAGCTTGTCGCCATCATCTCCCCCAGACAGCTCATCGTTGCCGTCCTCACCAAACAGCATATCTTGCCCCGCCCCGCCGAGGATCTGGTCGTCTCCTGCACTGCCAAACAGTTCATCGTTACCTGAACCACCCTCCAGCGTATCGTTGCCTGAGTTGCCGTTTAAGAAATCATTTCCTTCATCGCCAGAAAGCCGATCGTCGCCCTCGCCACCCAACAGGCGATCGTTGCCCAACTGCCCAAACATCGAGTCGTTATCGCTATCGCCATAAAGCAAGTCGTCGTCTTCGTTGCCATTGAGCACATCTTGACCGTCGCCGCCGTACAGCTCATCATTGCCCGTCCCTGCTGATAAGGTATCGTTTCCCTTCTCGCCATAGAGCTTGTCTGCGCCCGCATCACCGCTCAGTTCATCATTGCCATCGCCGCCATAGAGCTTATCAATTCCTGCACTGCCAGCAAGCACATCATTACCGTTTTCGCCTTGCAGTTCATCGTCACCATCGCCGCCAGAAATACTGTCATTGCCCTCACCACCAAAGGCAGTGTCGATTCCTGCCCCCCCTGTGATCACGTCATCGCCTGACCCACCACTGAGAAAATCATTGCCGTCATCCCCGTTCAGCGTGTCGTTTCCGTCTACGCCGTACAGCTCATCATCTCCAGTGCCGCCGCTGAGAAAATCATTGCCCCCTGCGCCCATGATTCCTTGATCACTGCCGCCATACAGCTTGTCGTTACCTGCTCCCCCTAAAAGCGAATCGTCCCCAACCTCGCCATAGAGCAAATCATCCCCATCGCCGCCATTCAGCGAATCATTACCTACCCCACCAAACAGCTCATCGGCTTCTGTACCACCAGAGAGGGTGTCATCGCCCGCATCGCCGAACAGCTCATCCCTGCCCGCATCGCCCTGAATTCGATCGTTGTCCAGTCCGCCGAAAATTTGGTCATCCCCATCAGCACCAGAAAGATTGTCGTTACCGGCTTCGCCAAAGATTCTGTTTGTTTCAGCCGTTCCGACTAGCGTGTCGTCTCCCGGTGTCCCGTAAAAATCAGCCACTACTTTTGCCCCATACCATCTCGCAACTTCTTGCGGCAGTACATCCTGATCGATCCGACGGCAACTTGCAACAGCAGTACTATCCTCAAAGCTCTAGCTCTGAAGATAAGCAAAACACCGTTTGCCGCTCTACTTGACCATCCTAACGATCGACTCCTGCGATTCAGGTGAAGGAGGGCTATAGTTCAAACGATGGGGAATAAAGGAACGGTGAAATTATTTCTAAGCAGGATTGTTGCCCTGGCTCATGCGAAGCTTTGCCTCTTTCTCAAACCACTGCACCACCTGGGGAACGGTTAAGGATTCGATCGCCGTTCCAGCTTCGGCGGCTATCTGCCGCAGCGGCTTCAGGGAAGATAGCATGATGCGCGAGAAGAAAGTGAGAAACGAGCCGTCGCTATCAACTGCCTCCTGGATCGCGTCGTCTTGAGCAATCCAGTCTTCAATCTGTTCAGGCGTGACGGATTCGACCGACTGTCCTGTGCTTTCGGTAATTTTCTTCAGCGTTCGCAGCGAGTAGAGTGCCACCCGCGTCACAAACTTGTCCTGGGTGGTGAGCAAAGCGCGATCGACCTCGGTGACTTCTTCGACGGTGAGGAATTCGATCGGGGCTGGCTGGGAACTAAACATGAAGTCGTTTCCTTAAATTACTTCTCCTGGATTAAATAGCCGCAGCGATGCTCGCCGTTGACGATCCAGTGGGTTCGCTCGACTTTGCTACCCTCCAGCGCAAGCTGAAACATTTCTAGCTCATGCCCGCAGACGCTCGGGAAGGACTCAGCGATTTGAGAAATCGCGCAGTTGTACTCGGTAATCACATAGCGGGGAGCAGCATTCTTCTCGTCAGGCTGAGCATAGTGCCACTCTGCCATATAGCCTTCTGCCTGCCGCAATTCCACCAGTTTTGCCACTCGCTCTTGCAGCGAACCTTGCCCCACGCGATCGCGATACTCCAGTGCTTTGCGCTCCCACTGTTTCCGCAAAATTTTGCTGACCTGCTCTTTGCCCACTGTTTCCGCCAGGGTATCCAGCAGCGAGACGGCAAATTCTCCGTAGCGCTCGGGCAACTGATCCCGTCCCTTATGGCTGAGCTGATATTGATAGTTGGGGCGACCCATCCCTGCCGGGATTACCTGATGCTCGATCAGTCCTTCATCTTCCAGATCCTTCAGGTGTTTGCGGATTGCTTGGGGACTAATGCTAAGATGTTCAGCCAATTCTTGAGCAGTGGCTTGTCCCTGCTTTAATAGATGATGCAGGATATCCTGCTTGGTCGAGGGTTGCTGCGCGGCTGTCATCGGTTTCCCCGTGATCCTCAGCGATCGGTCAGGACTGATTTACTTTTTGTCCGAAAACAAATTGTCAAAGACAAAGCTGCCAAAAGACATCCTGAGTGGCAGCAACATGTCAAGGAAACAAAATGTAAAAAAAGTCCTGCTTGACTTTGACAACTTTCTTGTTGCTAAAGTAGTTTACAATAGAGATAAGCAACTCAGAGGTTGTTTTAATTATAGAAGCTATCTGTTGTTCTGTCGCCCCTTCCTATGAGTACAACCGCGAACCCCAACCAGGCATCGGACAAGAACCTCGAGCTGATGAGGAGTTTTTCCGAGAGTTACGCCAAGCGAACTGGAACTTACTTCTGTGTTGACCCAGGCGTAACTGCTGTGGTCATTGAAGGGTTAGCCAAACACAAAGATGAGCTGGGTGCGCCGCTCTGTCCCTGTCGCCACTACGAAGACAAAGAGGCAGAAGCCGCCGCTGCTTTTTGGAACTGTCCCTGTGTGCCCATGCGTGAACGCAAAGAATGCCACTGTATGCTGTTCCTCACGCCGGATAACGATTTCGCCGGACAGCAGCAGGAGATCTCGATCGACGAGATTCGCAAAGTTACTGATCAGTATTAATCAGCATTAATCAGCCGGCTGGAACTACGGTTTCAGTTTCAATCTTGAATTGCCGCTCCACCTTGAGAACCTGAGAGAAAGAGAACAACCGATGACAGCATCCGTCCAATCCCTGGTTAATCAACCCTATAAGTACGGCTTCGTCACTGAGATTGAGTCCGACACGATTCCGCCTGGGCTTAGCGAAGACGTGATTCGTCTCATCTCTGCCAAAAAGAATGAGCCGGAGTTCATGCTGGAGTTTCGCCTCAAGGCGTATCGGCAGTGGCTCAAAATGAAGGAGCCGAACTGGGCAGAAGTCGGCTATCCGGCGATCGATTACCAGAGTATCATTTACTACTCTGCGCCTAAGCAGCAAGAGAAGAAGAAAAGCCTGGAAGAAGTCGATCCCATCCTGCTGGAAACTTTCGAGAAGCTGGGTATCCCCCTTTCAGAGCAGAAGCGGCTTTCTAACGTCGCCGTAGACGCGATTTTTGACAGCGTTTCTGTCGCCACCACCTTCCGCGAGAAGCTTGCCAAAGAGGGCGTGATCTTCTGCTCAATTTCCGAGGCAATGCACGACTACCCCGATCTAGTGCAGAAGTACCTGGGCAGCGTCGTTCCGGTTGCCGACAACTATTTTGCTGCGCTTAACGCCGCAGTCTTTACCGATGGCTCGTTCGTCTATATTCCGAAGGGTGTTCGCTGCCCGATGGAGCTTTCGACCTACTTCCGCATCAACAACGGTGAGTCAGGTCAGTTCGAGCGGACGCTGATCGTCGCTGAAGAAGGCAGCCATGTCAGCTATCTAGAAGGCTGCACTGCTCCCATGTTTGACACAAATCAGCTTCATGCGGCTGTGGTTGAACTGGTTGCGCTAGATAATGCCGAAATCAAATATTCCACAGTGCAGAACTGGTACGCCGGAGACGAGAACGGCAAAGGCGGTATCTACAACTTCGTGACGAAGCGCGGTCTTTGCCAGGGCAAGAACTCTAAAATCTCCTGGACACAGGTAGAGACGGGTTCTGCCATTACCTGGAAGTATCCGAGCTGTGTGCTGGTGGGCGATAACTCGGTGGGAGAGTTCTACTCCGTTGCGCTGACGAACCACAAGCAGCAGGCAGATACGGGCACGAAGATGGTGCATATCGGCAAGAATACCCGCAGCACGATCGTCTCTAAGGGCATCTCCGCAGGCTATTCCAAGAACAGCTATCGCGGCTTAGTCAAGATTGGCCCGAAAGCAGAAGGGGCACGTAACTACTCCCAGTGCGACTCAATGCTAATTGGCGATCGAGCAGGTGCGAATACCTTCCCCTACATCCAGGTGCAGAACAACACTGCTAAGGTAGAGCATGAAGCTTCGACCTCGAAGATTGGGGAAGACCAGTTGTTTTACTTCCGGCAGCGCGGCATTTCCCTGGAGGACGCGATCTCGATGATGATTAGCGGCTTCTGCAAAGATGTGTTTAATCAGTTGCCGATGGAGTTTGCGGTGGAAGCTGATCGTCTGTTGGCACTGAAGCTGGAGAACAGCGTGGGTTAAGTCAAGTTGCCAGCATTGGTTAGTATCACTGGTGCTGGCTTGTCCCCGAAATCCCTTGAAGGTAGGGGAATTTGAAATAAGGATTCTGAGGGTGAGACGGTTACAGAAAGCTACGACAGTTTCCGCCTTTGCTCGAAAAAACTGTTCTACTTTCGATTCTTAGTCCGATGCGATTTCTCGCGAATTTTCATCTGTCCCCCTTTCCTATTTAGGACAGAACAATCGGTTGAAATTAGTGCTGAAGCTGAGGAAATAAAGATTCGAGAACAGCTAGATGTCCAGCTGCTGCGAGAAGGCTTTTGGGGGATGGCGATCGAGTCTAAAAAGGTTGCGTTTTCGATGGAAGCGGGATTTGCTCAACTGCTAGCGTATAGGCTGGCAAACCCTCAGCGGAAAACCCCATTGTTTGGCATGATTGCCACTGGCAGCCCCTTTGCTTTTGTCAAGCTTGTGCAGGAAGAATGCCTGAAGTATGCGATCGCTGATCAGTTTGGCATTTCGAATCGAGTGAAGGGGCTGTACGACGTATTCAGAATCATGAAGCGGATTGGAAATTTATTGGCCCACACAGGGACATCTTTAATAGGCACGTAGAGAGGAAATCGATCGGTGATCAGTGAAAACAGCGAAGTCATTTTAACCGTCCGGGATTTGACCGCAGAAGTGGACGGAACTCCCATTTTGAAAGGGGTGAATCTGGAGATTCGAGCGGGAGAAATCCATGCGATTATGGGTCCGAATGGCTCTGGAAAGAGTACGCTTTCTAAGATTCTGGCTGGACATCCCGCCTATGAAGTGACGGGCGGCGAGGTGCTTTATAAGGGCGAGAATTTGCTGGAAGTGGAAGCGGAAGAAAGGGCGCGATCGGGCTTATTTCTGGCGTTCCAGTATCCGCTCGAAATCCCGGGGGTCAGTAATCTTGACTTCCTGAGAGTGGCGTACAACTCCAAGCGCAAACACGAAGGCGGCGAAGAACTGGATGCATTTGACTTTGATGAGCTGGTGCGCGAAAGGCTGAGCCTGGTAAAAATGGATGCTGCTTTCTTGAATCGCAGCGTCAACGAAGGTTTTTCGGGCGGTGAAAAGAAGCGCAACGAAATTCTGCAAATGGCACTGCTAGAGCCGACGCTGGCAGTTCTGGATGAAACCGATTCCGGTCTTGACGTGGATGCACTGCGAATTGTGGCAGATGGGGTCAATCAGCTCTCGAAGCCCGATAACTCAATGCTGGTGATCACCCACTATCAGCGATTGCTCAACTACATCGTGCCAGACTACGTGCATATCATGGCGATCGGCAAAATTCTTCGCACAGGTGGCAAAGATCTGGCGCTGGAAGTCGAAGCGCGTGGCTACGACTGGGTGCTGGAAGAAGCGGCAACAGGAGTTTAATCGATGAGTATTCAAGTTTCTTCTGTGCCAGAACAAACTGGGGTCAGCAATGCGGCTCAGCAGCGCCTCGATTTTGCCAATCACTTGATTGAACTGACAAAGCAATCTCTTTCAGGCGGCTGGCTGCAATCGTTGCGCGCTCGTGCTTTAGCCCTTATCCAGGAGCAGTCCTTCCCGACGACAAAGGACGAAGAGTGGCGGTTTACGGATTTGTCGGAACTGGTGAAGCTGCGGTTTGAGCAGATCGATCGCCGTTCCGCCGTCAATGTCGATGCTGTAACCCAATTTGCGCTGGTAGAAGAAAGCACTCGGCTGGTGTTTGTCAACGGAATGTATGCGCCGGAGCTTTCGACAATCCTGCCCTCCAATGGATTGACCGTCACCAATTTGTCGGCACTGTCTGAGACTCAGCGTGAATCGTTGCAGAACTATCTGGGACAGCAGCCTGGATCAGAAGAACTGTTTACGGCTCTGAATACGGCAGGGATCAGCGATGCTGCTGTGATTAAAGCCGCGAAAAATCAGGCGATCGACGCTCCCGTTCACTTACTCTTTGTTTCCACGACCCGCAGTACGCCTACCTTCATTCAGCCTCGTGTCCTGGTGATTGCAGAGCCAAATAGCGAGTTGACGATCGTGGAAGAGTATGTGTCGATCGGGGAGGAGCAATCCTTCACCAATAGCGTTACGGAAATCTTCCTGGCAGAGAACGCGCAGATCAGTCACACTAGAATTCAGAGGGAAAGTTTAGCCGCATTCCACATCGGCAAGACTGCTGTTTCCCAGGCACGTACTGCTCGCTACACCTGTAATGCGATCGACCTAGGCGGCAAGCTGTCGCGGCATCATCTGGAGATTTACCAGACGGGCGAGCAAACCGAGACGAATTTGAATGGACTGACCTTTATCAGCGGCGAGCAGCTCAGCGATACCCACAGCACGATTGCCCTCACCCAGCCCTACGGCACAACCCGACAACTTCACAAATGTATCGTCGATGACCGGGCACATGCCGTCTTTAACGGTAAGGTATTCGTACCGCAGGCAGCACAGCAGACCGATGCCGGACAGCTCAACCGCAATTTATTGCTCTCTTCCAAAGCGCGAGTTGATACCAAACCTCAGCTAGAGATCGTGGCAGACAATGTGAAGTGTACCCACGGCGCGACGGTCAGCCAGCTTGACGATGACGAAATTTTCTATCTGCGGAGTCGGGGCATTGATGCGGCAAGTGCCGAGCGTTTGTTAGTTTATGCCTTTGCCTACGAAGTGATCGATCGGGTTCCCGTTGAATCCCTCAAGCAATCCCTGATTGCGTTTGCGAAAAACTATCACAGCCGTCCCTGCGGCATTCGCTAATCTATCTTTTCTCTCCTTCTTTTCCTATCACCAGATCCTTACCCGAACCAGCCATGACCCTTGCACAAGAGATAACCCTAGCTGCTAGCGTGCGATCGGACTTTCCTATCCTGTCGCAGAAAGTTCACGACAAGCCTCTAGTTTATCTTGACAATGCGGCAACCTCTCAGAAGCCGATCGCCGTCCTGGATGCGCTGCGATCCTATTACGAGAACGACAATGCCAACGTGCATCGCGGTGTGCATACCTTAAGCGCACGGGCGACAGATGCTTACGAGGGGGCAAGGGACAAGGTAGCGGCGTTTGTGAATGCAGCTTCGCGTCAGGAGATTGTCTATACGCGCAACGCGAGCGAAGCGATCAACCTGGTCGCTTATGCCTGGGGCAATGCAAATCTTCAGCGCGGCGACGAGATTATCCTCACTGTGATGGAGCACCACAGCAATTTGATTCCCTGGCAGCTTTTGGCACAGCGGACGGGTGCGGTTCTTAAGTTTGTAGAGCTGACCGAGACGCAGGAGTTTGACCTGGATCACTACAAATCACTGCTTTCGGACAAGACCAAGTTGGTATCCGTCGTTCACGTCTCGAACACATTGGGCAGCATTGCTCCTGTGAAGGAGATTGTGGCGTTGGCACATCAGTACGGCGCCAAGGTGCTGATCGATGCCTGCCAGAGTGCGCCCCACATGAGGCTGGATGTGCAGGACATCGGCTGCGACTGGCTGGTGGCTTCCGGGCATAAGATGTGTGCTCCGACCGGAATTGGCTTTCTCTACGGCAAGCTAGACATTCTGCGATCGATGCCTCCCTTCCTGGGCGGCGGCGAGATGATTGCCGATGTATTTCTCGATCATTCCACCTATGCCGATCTGCCTCACAAGTTCGAGGCGGGTACGCCTGCCATTGCCGAAGCGATCGGGCTGGGTGCAGCCGTAGATTACCTCACGGCGATCGGCATGGACAGAATTGCGTCCTACGAGCATGAGTTGACCGCCTACCTGTGGCAGCAGATCGGTCAGATCCCCGAAGCAACAACCTATGGACCTAAGCCAAATGCTCAGGCAAATAATCGCGCTGCGCTGGCTTCGTTCACTACGGGTTCGGTTCACCCGCACGATCTGTCTACCATTCTTGATCAGGCAGGCATTGCAATTCGTGCCGGGCACCACTGCACACAGCCGCTTCACCGTCACCTTGGCGCACAGTCTACCGCACGGGCAAGCCTGTACTTCTACAACACTAAAGCTGAAGTAGATGCCTTTATCAAGTCGCTGAAAGAGGCGATCGACTTTTTCGGCAGCATCTTCGGCTAAGTTCACCCAGCATTCTGATAAATTGGATTTCCTCAAGGTGCATTCGTCGTCTCTTCACAGGGGCGGCGTTTTTTTTAGCGTCTGTTGTCCTGCTTCAGTTGGAAACTAGCCTGAATTCGCTTCACACAATCAGAACTTGACACGTTAAATTGAGAAAATCATTGCTAGAAAAAAGAAAGATGGCAGGCAAAAACAATCAGTATTCGGAGCAGAATTTTTGGAGCAAGCTCAAGGGTGCGGCGATCGTTGCTGGACGAGAAGTTGTTGAAAAAGCGTTGACACTGTTTTACGCAGCCCAGCGACCTGAAACTCCCCTTTGGGCGAAAATGACGATTTATTCTGCACTGGCCTACCTTATTTTGCCTGCTGATGCAATTCCCGATTTTCTGCCCATCTCTGGATATGCAGATGACTTAGGTACACTGGCAGCGGCACTGAGCGCAGTGGCAATGTGCATTACGCCAGACGTGAAGAACCAAGCCCGCCAGCAGGTGAAGCAGTGGTTTAGGGACAATGAGTCGCAAACCGAAGCAGAACCGATGCCGACTGCGGATGATACGCCTCGTGAGATTGCGATCGACTAAGCGAGAGCAGAGTTTTGCGGTTTCAATGCTTTTTTATCCCTAAAATTACCCAAAGAACGGTTAAATCAATTCAAATTGAAACTAAGGCAGGTTTGAGATCAGGAGCAATTTACTGCTCCATTTTCTATGAAATAAAAACTTTAACGAATCTCAATTCACTGGCTCTATTTCCTGCTAAGAGAAATCAATAATTGTGCTGAATGAACTATCCTTCCCGCAATAGTTTTGTACTTTAAAAATCTCACTGCTTTCATCAATACAAATAGGAATACCTCCATGACTAGCGACAAGCCGCGATCGATAGTTGGACGATCAACCCGGCGGCGGTTTTTGCAATTTTCAGCAACAGCACTCTCGACGATCGCCCTTTCAAACTGTGCACGATCGATCCAGGGCGGAGGAACTGCCTCTGATTCTGACGCGGCTCCGGCAGCCAGTGGCGGTTCAGGAGATGCTAAAACGCTCTACATTTACACCTGGGGCGACTACAGCAATCCTGATTTTTTCAAGCGATTTACTGACAAAACGGGCATTGAAGTCGTTGTCGATGTTTATGACTCAAACGAAACAATGCTTGCCAAAATTCAGGCAGGGGGCGGAGCGCAGTACAGCATTATTTACCCGTCTGATTACATGGTGCGGCAAATGATCGAGATGAATTTGCTCACTAAGCTAGATCCAAGCAAAATTCAGGGGGTGAACGGACTCATGGATCGCTGGCAGAGTCCGCCCTATGATCCGGGCAACGCGCATAGCATTCCCTATTGCTGGGGCACAACGGGGATTCTCTACAACAGTGAAATTGTGAAGACCCCGCCGCAGGACTGGAATTTCTTTTGGGACAACAAAGAGGCGTTGGCAGGAAAAATCACCCTGCTTGACGACGTACGGGAAACGATGGGCGCGACGCTCAAATCCCTCGGCTACTCCTACAACGCCACCAATCCAAAGCAAATCGAAGCCGCTTACCAGAAACTGCTGGAACTGAAGCCGTCGATCGCTGCCTTTCGCACCTTTGGCTGGGAAGACCAGCTGATTAGTGGTGATCTGGCTGCCTGCATGACCTACTCGACCTTTGGCAACCTGCTGCCCAAGGATAACCCCCAACTGGCATACGTCATTCCCGACAGCGGCACTTCTGTGTGGACTGATACGGTTGCAATTCCTGCCTCTGCTCCAAATCTGGATGCTGCCTACGCCTGGATCAACTACGTGCTAGAACCGGAAAATGCAATTTATGGGGTTGAGCAAATGAACGTGATTACCCCCAATAAGATTGCTTTTGATAAGCTTCCCACACAGATTAAGAGCGATGCGAAGCGATATCCTACGCAGCAGCTCCTGTCGATTTCTGATGGGATTGCCCCCGTTGGAAAGGCACTCGACCTCTACGACAAATATTGGAACGACCTGAAGAGCGCCTAGAGATTTTCGTGCCAAGATTGGCTAGATATCAAAAAGGGGCGAAAGCCCCCTTGTTTTTTGTCAAATTTGTCTCAGTTTTTAGTTACGGACAAGCCACTTCTGCCCATTGAGACGCTGAATAGCGTAGAGCAGCATCAAGTCGAGCGTGACTCTGCGTTCGTCGATCATAAACGATTCCAGAGTACTGGGCGGCGCACTGCTATCAGAACAGCAGAAATACTTGGGAGCCTGAATGTCTTCTTTGGAAAAGATAAAGAAGAACTGACGACGATCGCTTTGCCATTGCCCGATTACCTGCCACAAGGGAGTATCCTCGAAGCCTCTAATGGGCAGTTTGCGCTGCTCAAATTTCAGGTCTACATCCTGAATGCCAATTTTACCGAGTGCCTGCTGCAAACCCGGTAAGAAATGCTGCGAGATGAGCTCTTGAAAGGGCTTGTCCTCCAAGGCAGGAGGCTTTTCCTTTTTGGGGGCTTTTGCGGGTTTTGCCGCCGCATCGGGCGTCTGTGCATCAGGAGCGGGGGGAGTTGTTTCGTCTGCCATCGCTAAACTCGCTATAAATCTGATTTTTACGACGGGTTAACTCAATTCGGGTTGAGGAATTGGCTGAACCACCTTTGCTACTTTGCTGTTGACGGATGGCTACCGCGATCGGCTGCCTGTGTTCATCTATGTTTAGTGTATATTAAGCGGTTTCACCTCCCGATATCCAGGCAACGGGAGAAGCTGTTTCAAGGTTCTGCCCGATCAGCTTCGATCGCCTCGCCGTTTCCCAAAGTCCCAACTGACCAGTATCGTCTATACGAACCAGTTTCAAAAAAACAGGGTATGCTATTGCTCAGCTTCAGCGTCCCTGTAGTTTTGACCTTCACTCGATCGGGTTATCGTCGCCATGACCTTTTTTGCTTGTCGCCGTCACATCGCCCAGACTGCTGGTGTTCTGGTGTTGGGATGGAGTGCAGCAGCAGGAATCCATCTGGAAACTCAGCCGCCTGCTTTTTCTGCCGCTAACCTTGCCCAGGCTCAACCTACTCCTCCTAGCATTGCATCTCAAGACGATCGCGTTTCGGCACTTCAGCTAGATGCAACGGGTAGCCTGTGGATCGGGTCATGGCAGGGACTCGCTCGAATTAATCCCAATACGGGACGGGTTCAGGCACGGGTGAGTTTACCGGATCAAACGATCGGCGCAATGGCACTCGATCGCGTGGGGCGGCTGTGGGTCGGAACCTATCGCGGGCTGCATCGGGTTGAGCCACGTACGAATGAGATTACGGCGCAAAATTTTACCCTGCCCTCAAATCGGATTCTGGCATTGCAGATCGATCGACGCGGTTTTTTATGGGTGGGTACAGACAACGGACTGGCAATGATCAGTCCCGATGAAGGGCTGTTGATGACCACTTATCGAGAACTGCCGGGAAATAGCGGCAATGTGCTGAGTCTAGATGCTGAGGGTCAGCTCTGGGTCGGCACGGCTGAGGGCTTGGTGCAAATCAACACCGCTAGCGCAGCCCCGATCGCCCGCATTCGAGATCTTCCCGGTCAGGCAGTCCAGACACTGACCCTGGGATCAGACAATAACCTCTGGGTCGGCACACCAGAAGGCTTGCTGGTGGTTGATCCCAAGCAGCGAGCGGTCTTACGTTCGGTCACGCCTTTTCGCGGACAGGAAGTCACCGTTGCTCAGTTCGATCGACTGGGGCGGCTGTGGGTCGGCACAAACAATGGCTTATTTCAAGTGAATCCGTTTAATGGGGCGATCGTGACTCAAGTGGCAGGGCTGCCCTCTAGCCGCATTGTGTCGCTGGCAGCGGATGCAGGCAATAAGATTTGGGTCGGAACTCGCCAAGGACTGGGATGGGTAAGCCTTACGACCGGACGGGCAAGACCCGCTTTTGTCTTTTCGCGGCAGTCTTCGCCCTGAGCTTCACGACAAGCTTTACGACAAGCTTCAAAGGCTTTACTTCAAATCAAGCAAACCCGGAGGCGGAACGATCTCCACTCGACGCTGAACCAGATCGACGATCGGCACAATCTCTTTGACAAACGGGATCAAAACTGTTTTCGCTGACTCCTTTGCCTTGGCAAGCTGCTTGATCGTCCCGTCTGCTCCTGCCTGATGTGCTCCTGCCTGATAAAGTTCAACTTCCAGCAAATCATTGCCTGCCGGAATCACATCCTTGATTCGTCCGATCGCCTGCTGGGTCGCCTGATCGATCACTTCCAGATCCAGCAGATCCGGCACATGAAATTCATCTTCTTCGAGATGAGGACGATCGGTGCTGGGAATCAGCAGGCGGCAGTCGTAGAGCTGTTCTGCCTGAGCGCGCTCGACAATGCCCTTGAGCTGGAGGACATATAGGCCTTTTCCAGCGAGATAGCGTCCTGAAATTAGCTCGATCACTTCCGGCTCTGTTTTACCGGGGCGCAGCATCCAGCGTTTTCCCGGTTCCTCAAATCGCTCTGGGAAGTCCGAGTTGGGGTAGACGCGCACCTCCCCTTTTAGCCCTTGAGCCGCGACGATTTTGCCGATTTCTAACCATTCATCTGCGATCGCCATTGCCACTTCACCTAAAAAACGATGGACATTGGATCAAATTGGCTCTAAGAAAATGTTTGAATCGTCCTGCCTGTAATCCAAACCGCCCTCCAAGCCAGCTCTGGGGAAAACCGAGTCCTCCTGAGGCTGCTCAAAGTCCCTCATTGGGAATTGAGAGGGCGATGTAGAAGATTTGCAACTCCTCAAACATTCTTCAGGGCAATGTTTCTTGGGAAACTGCCAATCGATCGACTATCCATCGTCCATTGTCGCTGATAGAACGTTTTTTCTACGCTTGTTTTACGCGATCGGCGGATCAAAACTATTTCAGCCCGATCATCAGGCTCGATGGCTTGCTCAAGTCCCCGCTCAGGCTAACTCCCCGATTGTTTACCGACAGGTGGCGGGCGATTTTGTAGAGGGACTCGATGCGATCGCTGGCTCCAATCTTGTCTGCCAGGGTAGTGAGGGCGATTGGCTGTCCGGCTTCGCTCAGGGTTTGCATCATGCTGCGCTGGAGATCGAGGATGGCAGCGGCGGCTTTCTTACCGGCTTCGACTCCAGGCTGGTGATAAGCGTTGACGTTGACCAGCGAACCGTAGAAGCTGACGGTGCGTTCATAAAGGGCGATCAGTGCGCCCACCATCCGGGCATCCACATAAGGCACAGTGATGGTAATAGAGTCGCGCTGATTTTCGTAGAGTGCCTGTCTTGTCCCCTGAAGCAGACCGGAGAGGAAATCGCCTGAGGTAACCCCCGGTTCGACTTCGATCGAAGAACCCGATCGATCGTGCAGCACTTCAATAAAGGTGACAAAGAAATTGTTTACGCCTTCCCGAAGCTGCTGGACATAAGCATGCTGGTCTGTTGAGCCTTTGTTGCCGTAAACAGCGATGCCCTGATAAACCTTGTTGCCGTCTAAGTCGGTTTCCTTACCCAGCGACTCCATGACCAACTGCTGCAAATAGCGCGAGAACAGCAGCAAGCTGTCTTTGTAGGGCAAAATCACCATATCCTTCTCGCCCTTTCCGTTTCCGGCGGCATACCAGGCAAACGACAGCAGTGCAGAAGGATTTTTTCGCAAATCGGGTACACGGGTTGCGGCATCCATTTCTTTCGCGCCTGTCAGCATCGCGTCGATATCAATGCCCTGAAGTGCAGCCGGAAGCAGACCGACCGCCGACATTTCGGAGGTGCGACCGCCAACCCAGTCATGCATCGGGAAGATATCAATCCAGCCTTCTGATTTCGCCAGCTTTTCAAAGTTGCTGCCGATTCCGGTAACGGCGACGGCGTGTTGAGCAAAGTTGAGTCCCTGCTGCTCGTAGGCGCGCTTGACTTCAAGCATTCCGTTTCGGGTTTCGGGCGTGCCGCCGGATTTTGATGTGGCGATTACCAGGGTTGAGGCAAGCCGATCTTTTAGCGTTGCCAGGGTGCGATCGATCCCTGCTGGGTCGGTGTTGTCGATAAAGTGAATCTGCATCGGCGCATTGACCGAACTCAATGCCTCAGACACAAACTGCGGCCCCAGTGCCGATCCCCCGATCCCGATCGATAGCACATCGGTAAACTTTGCGGCATCGGTCGGACGAATTTCGCCCTGGTGAACGCGATCGGCAAAGGCATGAATGCGCTGGAGCGTCTCCACAATGTCGTGCTTCAGTTCGGGGGTGGGAGCAAGGTCGGGGTCGCGCAGCCAGTAGTGCCCCACCATACGGTTCTCGTCTGGATTGGCAATCGCCCCGCCTTCGAGCGCAGCAATATCGCGAAAAGCTTTCTCAAATTTCGGCTCCATCATGGACAGGAAGGAATCGTCAAACCGAATCCGGCTAATGTCCACATACAGACCCAGCCCTGAGTGGAAGTACAGCCAGTCCTGATATCGTTGCCAAAGCGTTGCGGCATCCATAGTCTCTTCTGCTTCTAGGTCACTTACTTCTCCCCAATAGTGTACCGACCGTTCCGCAGGAAAGAATCTGAATTTTGTGTGAGGTTACGCTGATAAAAATTAGCGGCAGATAGACGCTCGATCGCCAAACTGATACAAAAAGAGCGCAAAGTCAGCCTTTCAAGCAATCTCAGATTCATGCAATTAAATCTTCTTTAAGCAACATTGATATCTAGAAATACAATTTTCAGCATTGAGAGAGCAAAATTCTGCAAAAAGGTAGAGATGTATGAAAACATTTTTGGATTGCAAGTCATAGAAATTTCACAATTGCTCTTCCTAACCACAACGAATTTCCTATCTGAGGAGAGAGTCGCTCGAATTTTAGATATGACACGCTAAATAGAAATACGATCGAATTCAAATCAATTCGTTTAAACCAACGTTTAAGCCAATAAACTCAGGAACGAAGCGAGTTTATACCAAAGCACCAGTTTTTAAGGTAGAGCATTACTCTTGGTTTTGCATCTGTTTTGACGAACAGGTTCTGTTTGTTCGTTCCGATTGGCTACGTTCTGATTGTCGATAAAAGTAAACGATTATACTGTCGCTTAATTGCCCTCCTACAGACTCATGAGCAATCAAATTTCACTTCAAGCCAACAAACTCTGGCAGCTTATCTCCGCTCCCACTACGGCTGCAATCTACAAGCAAGCCCTTTCTGTTACCTGGACTATTTTGCAAGAAACCGGAAAGCTCGCCTGGTTGGTGTTCTGTCTGGTGCTGGTTACCCTCGATTGGTTCTGGAATAACTCCATTCGTCTGGGTCGCCAAACTCGCGCCTGGTTCGATCGCTTCGATCGCACAAACGACGTAGCGGCTACCGAGATGGGACAAGAAATTATGTCTTCGCTAAAGTCCAACTTTAACTCTCTGGTGACAACAGCAAGAAACCAGCTTGGAGTTTCCAGCCAGCTTAGTAGCGATACCGGAAGCGATGCCGGAAGTGCGATCGTTCCTGCTGCCAGCGCAGAAATTGCCCCAATCTCTACCGTTTCGCCGATGAAGAGATACGAAGCAGCAAGCGAAGATGAGCCTGTGGTATTAAGCAGTGGCTTTATGGCAAACACTCAAGGTAGCGCGGCTGAAAATCCTTCGAACAGCAACGAAGCAAATAGCAGTGAAACGATCGAAACCAACGCTGAACCTGAAACGGTTGCAGTAAGAGCAGTTTCCCCCAAACAAAAAGAGAGGGTTGGGGAAGATGAGGAAGTTGAACAATCTGCCCTGAAAGAGCCGAATCCTTCAGTGAATAGCTAGTGCGATTTGGAAAATCAAGCCTGAAGGAATACAAGCAACTTTCACGAATGGCTTTTAGTTGATGGATTCCTTAAGGGGTGGGCTAGACTCACCCTTTTTCTTTTCATTAACTCATCGCATGTCTCTCCTTCTGATAGATTGAAATCGAGCGATGATTCCTCTCCTGGCAGAGTAGCAAACCGTCTCTATTCTCTAAATTAATATTAGTTTTATTTAATTAGTTGACTGAGTGTGATTCGGGAAACGCAATCCCTAACCGATCGTTTTAGAAAAGAAGCAGCGGCTATTTCAAGTCGCTAAACAGCACTGATTTAAGAGCGGCTTATTTCCATTCTTTGACCCTTACAAGCTAATCGCAGGAGTTTCCTTATGGCAGGTTCTAATCCGATTTCTTCTCACTCACAGCGCAATTACTCTGAAGCTGGAGTAACAGCCCGGCGATCGCATTCCACGACTGAAACCGCGATCAGCGACACGATTACCACACGACGAGCAACGGCAGACGAAATCGCTTTTCGGGATGGCTTTGTGCAGGGACGCGAACAGGAACGACGCATTCAGCAGCACAGTCAGCGGAGAATGCAGCATTTATATGCTCATCAAGGCATGGTAGGCGGTCTGCTAACAGGCATTTTGATGACCCTTACCGTCGGATCTATCGCCACAATGCTGGCAGTGTTTTCGCCCCAATGGGAAATCCATACCCCGCAGAGCAGCACCACCCAAACCATCCGCTAGCGGCGATCGGGCGGGGACTGCTCCCTTAAAACTGCTCATTTAAACCATCGGCTGAAACCCGCGTTCAGGCTGCGGAATGAGAGGATGAGCTTAAACGGTGAGCTGAAACAGCGGACGAACACTACGCGCTGAAATATTTTGCAGCCGGGTGGTAAGCGACGATCGCTGTCGTAGACTGCTCTGGGTAAAGCTGTTCGCTCTCGTCCATGTGTAGACCAATTTGCTTTGCGTCCAGCAGCTCCAGCAGCATGTGCTGATCCTGAATATTAGGACAAGCCGGGTAGCCAAAGCTGTAGCGGGAGCCGCGATATCGCTGTGCCAGAATGTCTCGAATGCTGCTAGGTTCTTCTGCACCCAAGCCCAGTTCACGACGAATGCGGGCGTGAGTCCATTCTGCTAGAGCTTCTGCCACCTGCACCGCCAACCCGTGGAAGTAAAGGTAGTCGGTGTACTGATTCGCCTCAAACAGCTTTTTGGCAAATTCGGTCGCTACTTCGCCTACAGTCACAGCCTGCATCGGGAAAACGTCATATCGCGTTGCCCCTTCCTGAGGCAAGAAGAAATCGGCAATGCAGAGCCGTCGCAGCGATCGTTGGCGCGGGAAGTGAAAGGTTGCAAGCGGTTCTTGCTGATCTGGACTCGTACTGCCGATCGTTGGATCGTACAAATGCAGCGAGTTACCTTCCGCTAAACAAGGGAAATAGCCGTAAACTACCTGGGGCTGGAGCAGTTTCTCGTCCTGAATTCGCTGCTTCCACTGCTCCAAAATCGGATAGACCTTTGCTGCCAGGAATGCATCATACTCCTCGCGGGTCTGCTCCTTGGGCTTGCGGAACTGCCACTGTCCGGCGATCAGGGCCTGCAAGTCCAGATAGGCAAACACTTCTTCTAATGGCAAATCTTGGGGCTGAAAAATCTTTGTGCCCCAGAAAGGCGGCGTGGGGCGATCGATCGCGACTTCCACCGCATCCGATCGGCGAGTATCAACCGCTGCGGCTTCGGTCTGGACTACCTCGCTGGAGGTTTCTGCGATCGGCCGATGTCCGTTCGTTTCAGTGACGCGTTCTTCGTTCAAGAATCCTTTGAGGTCATCCCACTCGCTCGCCGCTTTTGCAGGCATGAGCTTATCCATAAAGTGCAAATCAGCAAAGGCATCTTTGCCATAAATCACCCGACCGCGATAAACGTTCTGGCAATCTTCGTGAACAAACTTAGGCGTGAGTGCTGCACCGCCAAGAATGACCGGAACCGTGATCCCGCGATCGTTAAATACCTCCAGATTCTCTTTCATAAAGGCAGTGGATTTCACCAGCAGACCGCTCATCGCAATGCAGTCCGCACCGTGTTGCTGATAGGCTTCGATGATGTTCTCGACAGGCTGCTTAATGCCCAGGTTAATTACCTTATAGCCGTTGTTAGTGAGAATAATATCAACCAGGTTTTTGCCGATATCATGCACGTCGCCCTTCACCGTAGCGATCAGGAAAACCCCTTTGTGGCTATTGCCCGATTCCTGCTTTTCCATGTGGGGTTCCAGGAAGGCGACCGCCGATTTCATGGTTTCCGCCGATTGCAGCACAAAAGGCAACTGCATTTGACCAGAGCCAAACAAATCACCCACCACCTTCATACCATCCAGCAAAAAGGTGTTGATAATTTCCAACGGCGGGTATTTCTGCATTGCCTCCGCCAGAGCTGTTTCTAAGCCGATGCGTTCGCCGTCGATAATGTGCTGCTTCAGGCGTTCTTCGATCGGCAGATTTGCCACATCACTGCGCGATCGAGTCTCTTTGGTAGAAACCCCTTCAAATAGCGTCGTCAGTTCCGTGAGCGGATCGTAAATGCAGACATCCCCTTCAAACTGCCGCTCGTCATAGATCAAATGACGGCAGACTTGCTGATAGCGATCGTCAATCTTGGCAACGGGCAAAATTTTCGCCGCGCTAATAATTGCCCCATCCATACCTGCCGCAACCGCCTCATGCAAAAACATCGAGTTCAGCACAATTCGCGCTGCGGGACTCAAGCCAAACGAGATATTCGACACGCCCAGCAAGATATGCACGCCCGGCAGGTTTTGCCGAATCATCTGAATCGCTTCGATCGTCGCTTTGCCGTTTGCCCGGTCTTCCTCAATACCAGTTGAGATCGGCAACGCCAGCGGATCATAGAAAATTTCGTGGGCAGGAATGCCATACTCCAACGCGTCCCGGTACGCCCGTTGAGCGATCGCAAATTTCTTCTCAGCCGATCGCGCCATGCCGTCTTCGTCGATCATCCCTACGACCACGCCTGCCCCGTATTCCTTGGCAAGCTCCAGCACCTTAAAAAATCGCTCGTCGCCGTCCTCGTAGTTCGTGGAGTTAAGCAGACATTTGCCGCCCGCCACTTTTAAGCCTGCCTCCATTTTTTGCCACTCGGTCGAGTCTAGCATCAGGGGCAGATTCACATTCGTCACCAACCGGGAAACAACTTCCCGCATATCGTGTACCCCGTCGCGTCCCACATAGTCCACGTTCACATCCAGGACGTGCGCTCCTTCTTTCACCTGCGATCGTGCGAGCGAAACCAATCCATCCCAGTCTTCCGCGTTGAGCAGATCTCGGCATTTCTTCGAGCCGCTGGCGTTGAGCCGTTCGCCGATAATGAGAAACGAATTGTCCTGGTCATAAGGCTGGGTGGAATAAATCGAAGCCGCTGCCGGAATATAGTCCAACGCGGGACGCGGATCGGTTTCTGCGGTTTGCACGAGTCCTCGAACCGATCGCGCTCTGGGCGTCAGGGTCGCCGCAATTTCAGCAAGCTGCTGGATGTGTTCAGGTTTTGTGCCGCAGCAGCCGCCAATCACCTGCACGCCCAGATCTTCGACAAAGCGAGTCAGAGCTAGCCGCAGTTCCATTGGGGTTAGCTTGTAGTGGGCGTGTCCACCGACGTTTTCGGGAATGCCTGCGTTGGGAATACAGGAAATCACAAACGGCGAATGCTGCGACAAATACTTGATATGCTCTGCCATGCGATCCGGTCCAGTCGCGCAGTTCAGCCCCAGAATGTCGATCGGGTAAGGCTCCAGAATCGACAGCATCGCCGCCACATCCGACCCGACCAGCATCGTGCCTGTGGTTTCCACTGTCACCGACACCATCAGCGGACGACGACTGCCCTTTTTCGCAAAAATTTCCTCGATGCCGTTCAGCGCGGCTTTAATTTGCAGCACATCCTGACAAGTTTCCACAATAAACAAATCGACTCCACCGTCATATAGCCCCTCTGCCTGCTCTGCAAAAGAAGCCTTCATCGTGTCGTAGTCGATGTGTCCCAGCGTCGGCAGTTTGGTTGTGGGTCCGATCGATCCCGCCACAAATCGCGGCTTTTCGGGAGTCGAAAATTCTGCTGCACACTGTTTGGCAAGCTGAGCCGCTTTCAAATTCATCTCATGCGCCTGGTCTGCCAAATCGTACTCTGCCAGGACGATCGAGGTTGCACCAAAGGTATCGGTTTCGATCACGTCTGCTCCGGCTGCCAGAAAATCGCGATGCACCTTTGCCACCGCTTCTGGTTTGGTCAGAATCAGATACTCGTTGCATCCTTCGTAAGCAGCCCCGCCGAAGTCCTCTGCGGTCAGGTTTTGCACCTGAAGATTGGTTCCCATCGCGCCATCAAACACGATAATCGGGCGATCGGGACTGTGGAGCCGTGCAAGGAAAGGATGGATCGTAGACTGAGCAGAGGTAGACTGAGCAGAGATTGTAACCATGTCTAGCAGGAGTACGGTATCTACTAGATTATCAATCTCTTCCCGTTCTGCAAATTTGACCTGCAGGCTGGGGGAGCATATCGAGCAATTTCTTTCTGCTCTATGCTGTGCTGGGCGGGGATTCAACCCACCCAAGCCAAGTTTCCTGGCAAGCTGGACGTAGCCAACGAAAAAGAGAGGACGCTGGCATTAAACCAGATATCCTCCCTGTTGATGTGTGATGAGATGAGTAATTAGAGAGCGAATTCGTGCTTAGGGACGCTGGGTGCCTGCCGGATAGGTCAGCTTATCCCACGTTGCAGATCCAACAATTCCGTCTTTAACAGCTACGTTCTGATCCTTCTGAAATTGCACAACAGCCGCCTGAGTTTTAGCTCCAAATTGTCCATCGACTGCGCCGACGATCGAGGGATATCCATACAGAACGAGAAGACGCTGAAGTAGAGCAACGGCGGGACCGCGAGAGCCGTTTTGTAGCGTGGGAAGTTGTGCCGTTACGCTTTGAACCATGAGAAGTCTCCTTTCACAAAAGTGGTAATTCAGTAATTGAAATGAGTCTGTTTTGTATCGGTTTGATGCATCAACCTGAAGATAGATACAAGCTCAAACTCGCTCTTCCCGGAATTTCACTGATGCATTTTTTGATTTTCTATTTTCTTTAGATTTCATTAGGATGGATTCGCTTTTTAAGAAGAAGTTTTTGCGATCGATCGCGCTATAGGCTACTTCTTAGTAACAGAAATATTCATCAAAAAACAACAAACAAAAAGAGAGAATATCGGCATAAAAACCAGATACTCTCCCTCTTGATTCGCTAATAAAATGAGTGATCAGGGAACAACCCTATTGGTCTGAATCTATCTAAATTTATTTACCTATGGACGCTGAGTGCCTGCGGGGTAGGTCAACTTGTCCCACGTTGCTGGTCCAACGATTCCGTCTTTAACGGCTACGTTCTGATCCTTCTGAAATTGCACAACTGCCGCCTGAACTTTGGCTCCAAATTGTCCGTCTACTTTGCCGACGAGCGAAGTATATCCATACAGAATGAGAAGACGCTGAAGCAAGGCAACGACGGGACCAGAAGAGCCGTTTTTCAGGGTAGGAAGCTGTGATGAAGCACTCTGAACCATGAGAATTTCCTTCGTGAAGATATTGATTGATTGGAATGACCCTAGTTTGTAGAGGCTTTTTTACCAATCTGAAGAGGGATACAAACTCAAATCTATCCTTTCCCGAATTCTACTGATTAATTGATTCGATTTAATTCATCTTCTTCCTACTTTCTATTCTTAATAGGGAAAGCAGGAGGGAAATCTTAAGAGGGAAATCAATAGTCAAATCGCTGAGAAGGAGGCTAGCTCATGGCTCAAACAATAAATCTTTACTGAGAAGCCCGATGCGACCACCGAACACCCATTAGTACCAACAGCCCGATCGCCAGAACGATCGCCGTCACTGAAACCGAAGCAATCGCTGCCTGCCGAACTGCCACTGCCACCAGTGCCCACACAATCACCCCCGGAAAGGAGAAATCTCGGCGCGTCAGTAAAACCCAGCCTGCCAGCCCTGCCGCCACGATCGCCAGCCCGATCGCCCACACCTCCGATGCAACGCCGCCCCCGTTCCAGCCCGAAGCATCAAGCGCGGAAGCGACATTCACGATCGTCGCCACACTAATCCAGCCCAGGTAAATTCCAAAGGGCAGGTGAGCCGACCATTTCTCCTGTCGTGATACGGGACGCAGTCCCACCCCTAGCCAGCGATAGCTTGCAATCAGGGGAATCAGAATCGCCAGCATCGCTATCACCGACAGCCAGAACTGCCCCCCCAAAAACAGGTAAACCCAGATTGCCTGTGCCACACAAGCCACAATCAGCGCATAGTCTACACGCCGCAACACCGGATTTTGCCGCTGATCTGACCGAAGCTGATAAAAGCCAAAGGCAATTAGCCCCAGGTAAATCAAACCCCAGATGGCAAAGGCATAGTTGGCAGGCAAAATTCGCAGATCGGCGAACTGAGTATTCGCGACCTCACCAATCGTTTGTCCGGCAGGCGGAATGATATTTGAAAGCGCATTGACCCCGATCGAGCCAAAAATCGCTGCAACGGTCAGAATTTGGCGCAGGCGATCGGAGGACGAGTGAGAAGTAGAGGAATTCATAGAACGGCAGACCTTCCCGCAAGAACCGTAATACGTCTTATCGTAGGAGTTCTTTCAGGAAGGACGGCTCTATCAGCATTCAGACATTCCTCGGACTTGCTGTACTTCATCAAGCGGATTCTGAGAAGAGGCAGATCCTACCGCTTGAATAGGCCTGTAATTCGATTCGTCACTTGAGCCAGAGCAGACTGAATTCCCCCAGCAACGCTCGACTGAGACTTCTGAGCGACCTGAATCGGCTCATCCTTAAACGCCTTCAGCCGATAGCCATACTCAAGCTGATCCCGATTTTTCTTCAGCACCGGATACAGCCGAAAAGCTCCCTGAACTAGCTCTTCCTGGTTAGCAAACACTGCCTGGTCGATCTGGCTGGAACGCTTTACCGAAATGACTCCCACCGGATACCAGTTTTTCTTGCCCTCAATCCGAATGTAAATCTCATACTCTGGCAGTCCGTCCTCCTTCATTTTGTCGTATTGCTGCGCGGCTGCGGTGCGTTGAGCCGATCGCTTTGAGACTTTGGGCTGGGGTTTAGGAGTTCCAAATCCGAGATTGCTAGCCATAGAGTTTTGATTGCAACGCTTAATCAGTAAAAGAAGAACTATGAAAAACGAACCGTGAAAGAAAAACAGAAAGCGATCCGAGTAAAACCGATCGGAGATTAATAAAAGTTTACAGCTTTTCTCAGGATCCTTGGTCGAGTTATCTCAACCTGATGCAGATTACTTCCTTCTCCGGTGATTCCAGAACCGTCAACTCTAAATCCCCCGGCACTCAGGGTTCTAAAACGGTGAGCCGCCTGTGCTTTAGAGATTTTTCGATCGCTTCGTTGCAGTGATACCCGTTTTGCCATAGGATAGAAAAAGTATGACTACGGGATGTAGCGCAGCTTGGTAGCGCACTTCGTTCGGGACGAAGGGGTCGTAGGTTCAAATCCTATCATCCCGATTACTCAAATCGGTTGCGCAGCTTGATTCTGTAAAGGATGAGCTGTCAACCGAGTTTTTGTATGCTGATTTCTTGATTCGCTTTCTGGAAGGGTGGTTGGGTATGATTTGAGGTGCTGCATTGCCCCCTAAATCCCCGTCGCTTTAGCAGAATCCAGTTCAGCCAGGCTTTTGGGTGATCCCAAGAAAGTAGGCGTAATGCCGCCTTTGCACCGCCACAAACGATGTGAAGCCGTTTCTCCATCAGGATGATGCGAAGCTGTTTCCTCGGCGGGGCGATCGGGCAGGAGTTCGATCGTCATTTGCTGAATTGCCTCGAGCGGCAGCAGAAAGTTTTCAGCATCCAGATTGAAGCAGAGACTCGAAACGCGATCGGCTTCTGCCAGTCCGCCACCCCAGATCCACATCAGGCAGTAGGTCACAGAAATAATCATCACCGGACTCTCGAAACCAGGCGTATAGAAATCGCTTTGTTCTGCCCATCGCTGCGCCCGCTCTGCATCGGTAAAGGCTGGCAGAAGGGAAGTGCCGTCACTCAGTTCCAGAATTAAAGGCTGCTCGACAGTCTCAGGATCGTGCAGAAAGCACCAGGTTTCTAGCGCGAACAGCTCGAAAAAAAGCTCGTTGACTGCTGCCTCAACCTGAGTTGATCGCGCCTGCCGCGCCAGTGCATCAAAGTTTGCCAATTTGCCGCCCTGTGAACGTTAATTCTTTTCGTTCTTCTATAGCCTATCGAGCGAGAAGCAGGTTGGTAAAAATTCCTCACTTGTCAATCCCGTTTAAGCGATCGACGGGCTATTCTAAGGAAGGAGTTTGCTGGGTTGACGCAACTTCAGGTTTCGATTCAGATCCCTGCTCCAATTGCCCTATTAATCGTTGATCGAACGCTCTACAGCTATGCCCAGATCTCAACGCAACGATAACTTTATTGATAAAACCTTTACCGTCATGGCAGACATGATCCTCAAAATGCTGCCAGCAAACCAGAAGGCAAAAGAAGCATTTGTTTATTACCGGGATGGAATGTCTGCCCAGGCAGATGGCGAGTATGCGGAAGCGTTATCCAACTACGAAGAGGCACTCAGACTCGAAGAAGACCCCTACGATCGCAGCTTTGTTCTTTACAACATGGGCTTGATCTACGCCAGCAACGGTGATCATCAGCGTGCCCTGGAACTTTACGAAGAAGCTCTCGAACTCACCCCCAAAATGCCCCAGGCGTTAAACAACGTTGCGGTGATTTATCACTATCTGGGCGAACAGGCGCAGGAAGCAGGACAAGCGGACGAAGCCGACAAATACTTCGACCAGGCAGCCGAATACTGGCAGCGGGCAATTCGCGTTGCGCCCAACAACTACATCGAAGCGCAGAACTGGCTAAAAACCACTGGACGTTCCAAAATCGATGTATTCTTTTAGGTCTGACCTTTCTGTTTCCCGAATCACGTTCAAAGAGTGACCTATGCTGATCGATCGCGACCAGGTTCGTAAAGTTGCCCATCTTGCCCGTTTGGAACTTACGGAAGCCGAAGAGGAACAGTTCACAACGCAGCTCAGCAGCATTCTGGAATATTTCCAGCAGTTGAGCGAGCTGGATACGGATACCGTCGAGCCAACCACCCGGGCGATCGATGTCAGCAATGTGACACGCATCGATCAGCTTCAGCCTTATCCTGAGCGCGAGTTGATTATGGAGAACGCGCCGGAGCGAGAAGACTCGATGCAGGGGGAATTCTTCAAAGTGCCGCAAATTATGGGCGGCGGCGAGTAGTCCGCGAAATCGATCGCTTAAAATTCTCGTCGCGAGAAGATGAAAGTGGCGATCGTTAATAAAACAATTGTGTAGAGCAGTCCATAGGCAAGGTGGGCTGCTAATTCGTTTGCAGGCGGCAGAGCAGCGATGCCATAAACTGCGTCATTTTTTAGATTGAGCCGCGACAGATCTGGCAGGGCGAGATATAGCCCATTAATGATGCGGCGCAGATTTGGGTCGGTGGAAATTGTGCCCAGCGTCACGAGATCGCGACTAAAGTGACCCATCAGGTAAACGGCGATCGTCAGCAGCGTTGCCAGCAGCGAACTGGTGAAGACTCCGAAGAGAATGGCGGCGGCGGCAATTAGCGATAGCTCTAGAAACTGAAACAGCCCAGACAGCAGCAAACTCTCGATCGGAACCGAAATTCGCAAAAGCATCAGCGTCACCAGATAGATCGCCATCATTGCGATTACTAGAACTGCCAGCACCGCCGAAATTCCCCAGTGCTTACCGACGATAAATTCGGCGCGGCTAATTGGCTTAGCAACCATTACAAAAACGGTGCGCTTTTCAATTTCTTTGTTGACCAATCCAGTACCGACAAAGATGGCAATCAGCAATCCCAGCAGACCGATCGCCGCTAGCCCAATATCGGGAATGATTTTATTTTCCGTGCTAGCAGCCACCGCAGGAACCAACAGCGTTACGGCAGCCATCGCTACCGCAAAAAAGCCAATCAGGTAAAGCACCCGATCGCGAATTACTTCTCGAAAGACATTGGCGGCAATCACCAGAGTGCGGCTGGGGTTCATAAAAATCTCGCTGGAAAAAGCAGACTCAGAAGACAGAGTTGAGGATGAGAGCAGGTCGGTAAACCTGTTTCCTCTGCGATTATTCCCTAAATTAGGACGGATTGAGTACGGCTATGTACAAACCTTCTTACAGGGACATGATGGTTTGCTGGGCTACGGTGGGCTTTCTAAGGGGATGAACCTTCAAAGCTGCTGCTTCTGAAAGCCCGGATTTCTTGCAAGCCCAAATTGCGCGGATGGTATGAGCCGCTTCGATTAGCCCCTGAACAAGACAAAGTTTAACTAGACTGATACGTGGGTGTTCGTCCTTGTCATGAAGATTCTGCTGGTCGAAACGGATACAAAGCTTAATCAAGAATTTGTCCACATTCTGACTCAACAAAACTTTGATCTGAGTGTGGCGATCGATCCGGAAACGGCGAAAGAAAGACTGCACCAGACCCATTTTGATCTGGTTGTGCTGTGTGGAGAGCGACTCTGCCCCGCAGGATTAGAGCTAGTGGAGCAGGTGCATCGATCTGCCGATCCTGCGATCGTCTTGCTGCTGTTGCCGTCCCCATCTCCTACAGTGAAACTGATTCAACCGGCAAACCCAGCCAATGGCAAGTGGAGCGAGCCAGAACGCCGACAGTTTGCGAACCCACAAGAGTTGCTGGATTGCGTTGAAAGTTCCCGCCTGACGTTAGCCGCTTCCTCAGCAACTGTGCCCTTGGCGGAAGGTTCGGCTTCGTATTACCCGACCGTTCCTCCCAGTTCGGCTCCTGCTCCGCTTCAAATGGCAATGCAGCAGATTTGGACTCAGTCGCGATTCATGAGCTATGAGCGAATTAAGTCTCTGGCCGCAACTCAGCGACAACTAAAACAGGGGGCAACTCAAGTCATTCAACCGATGCTCCAAACGGCGCACAAGCTGGTTGGCTCCCTTGGAACTTTTGGCTTTCAAGACGCATCCCAGATTGCTTGCAGCATCGAAAAGCTGCTGATTTCCTATTCTGAAATTCCAGCAACTGATACGGCTGAGTGTTTGTCCCAGATCGACGGCTTAATTGAGGATCTGCAGGCGGAACTGGTTGATCGAGATGAGCAGCTTGGACTGCCTGCGATCGGGACGACGGCTGATCCTGCTCCTGCCGCTCCTGCTTTTGCGGGTCTTGCTCCTGCGAATCTTGCTTCTGTTGCTCAGCCGATCCTGCTAGTGATTGACGGCGATCGAGAGCTGACCGACAGCTTATTACAAGAAGCCATTGCCTGGAAAATGCGGGTTGTGGTGGCTGCAACGATCGAACAGGGACGAGCGCAGATTCAGCAGGAGCGTCCAGCGGCTGTGCTGCTTGACCCAACGCTACCCGGAATACCGGAAGCCCTGTTGGCAGAATTGGCGGCGGCAGATGATCCAATTCCCGTTTTGATCTTTTCCCTCAAAGACCGATCGATCGAGCGGGTGAATGCGCTGCGGCTCGGTGGACAACTGTTTTTGCCCAAGTCAGCCACGCCCGGACAGATTTTTCGCGCCGTGACCGAGGTGCTTCAGCCTCCGGAACCGCTTCATGCGAAAGTGCTGGCAGTCGATGACGATCCGCAAATTTTGCTCTCGCTGCGTGCCCTGCTGGAGCCAGAGGGAATTCAGCTCACCTGCTTGAGCGACTCGACTCAGTTTTGGGAAACGCTGCGATCGGTTCAGCCCGATCTGGTGATTTTTGATTTGAGGATGCCGCAGATTAGCGGGTTAGATCTATGTCAGTCCGTCCGGCATGACTTTCAGTGGAACTGGCTGCCTGTCATTTTTTTGACCACGAGCAGCGATCGCGAAACGATTCAGCAAGTCTTTCGGGCTGGGGCAGATGACTATGTGACAAAGCCGATCGTGCCTGAGGAACTGCTGCTGCGGGTTCTCAATCGGCTCAAACGCAGCCGCTTGTTGCGCGATCGAGCAGAAATTGACGAGCTAACGGGCGTTGCCAATCGCCAGCACTCAACGAAAACCCTGACACAGCTCATTCAGTTCGCGACCGATTTTCAACAGCCCTTTTGTCTGGCAATCCTCGATTTGGATCATTTCAAGCAGATCAACGATCGCTACGGGCACGCGCAGGGCGATCGAATTTTGCATCAGTTCGGGCAGTTTTTGCAGCAAAAGTTTCGTAGCGGAGATCTGGTAGCACGCTGGGGCGGCGAAGAGTTTGTTGTGGGGATGTACGGCATTAGCAGTGAAGACAGCATCGATCGTCTGGCCAATATGCTGGAAGAATGGCAGGCGCAGACGATTACCAGCCTGACCGGAGAGCTGCTGAAAGTGAGCTTTAGTGCAGGGTTGGCGCAGTTTCCAGCAGATGGAACCGCTTTGCAGGTGCTTTACCGAGCGGCTGATGCGGCACTCTATCGGGCAAAGCGGGGCGGACGCAGTCGAATTGTAGCCAGTCACTGGCAATCGACCCGCAGCCCTGCAACTCCGGGAAAAGTGGCTGAAGTTCCAATCCGAGCTTCGGTTGCTGTCGTGCATCCCAACCTGGAATTTGCTCAAAGCTTGCGGCGATCGTTTGAGATTCGAGGCTACAGTATGCAGTGGCTTCAGAGCGGTGAGGCGGCGATCGAGCATTTGCAGAATCCTACGTTTAGCCTTCCTGGGGTTCCCACGCTGATGCTGCTGGCTGAGCAAACCACTGATTGGGATGGTTTAACCGTTCTGCGGCAGCTCAAAGCCGAGGTCAAAAACCGGATGCAGATTATCTTGCTGCTCGATCAGTCTGCCCTGCTTGAAGAGGCTCAAGCCCTGAGCGTTGCGGATGTGCTGCTGATGCCCTGCTCGGTTACGGTGATCCTTCAGCGATTGCGGCAGCTGATTCGATAGAGACCGTCTCGAAGGGTTGTTTAACGGGTATCTGAGGTGCGACATCGCCCCCCCTAAATGAGTCAACTCTGGGGGACTTTGAACGTAGGCGTAATTCGCTCAGTTCTCCCAGAATTGGGGATTAGGGGGGCAAGTCGGAGAGTCTACAAACCGTGCTGCACACAAACGCTAAGCCGTTGCTCTCGCCGAAGGATGCTGCGCCAGCACCTTTTTGAGGTATTGCCCTGTGTACGATCGCGGGTTTTGCGCGACTTCTTCGGGAGTGCCTGCGGCGATGAGTTCACCGCCCCGGTTGCCGCCTTCTGGACCCAAATCGATTACCCAGTCGGAGCAGCGAATAACATCCAGGTTGTGTTCGATGACAACGATCGAATTCCCCATATCTGCCAGGCGCTGCAGCACGTCCAGCAGCTTGTGAACGTCGTAGAAAGAAAGCCCGGTCGTCGGCTCGTCGATCAAATACAGGGTTTTGCCTGTGGCGCGGCGCGACAGTTCAGACGCCAGCTTGAGTCGTTGAGCTTCTCCACCGGACAATGTAGGAGCCGTTTGACCCAGCCGCACATAGCCCAACCCGACATCCACCATTGTTTGCAGCCGGGCATTGAGCTTGGGGATGTTTTCAAACAGGGGGAGGGCTTCCTCGGCAGTCATGTTCAGCACGTCGGCGATCGTAAATCCCTTGTATTTCACCTGAAGCGTTTCCCGGTTGTAGCGTGCCCCTTTGCAGACATCGCACTGTACATACACATCCGGCAGGAAGTTCATCTCGATCACGTTCACGCCCTGACCGCTGCAAGCCTCACAGCGTCCACCTTTGACGTTAAACGAAAACTGTCCCGGCTTATAGCCCCGCGCTTTTGCCTCGATCGTTTCTGCAAACAAATCACGAATGCAGTCGAAAATGCCCGTGTAGGTGGCAGGGTTCGATCGCGGCGTGCGTCCGATCGGCGATTGGTCGATCACGATCGCTTTATCAAGCGCATTCAGTCCTTTGATTTCTTGAAGCTCCTTGGGAAAGGGCACTTTTTGACCAAAGTGGTGTTGCAGTGCCGGGTAAAGCAGCTCGTTAATCAGCGTTGATTTGCCAGAACCGGATACGCCCGTAATACACACCAGTCTACCCAGAGGAATTTCGATGTCCAGATGGCGCAGGTTATTGCGGTGAGCATTTTTAAGAAGCAGCGATCGACCGTTCCCCGGTCGGCGTTCCACAGGCGTTTCGATTCCTCTGCGTCCCGACAGATAGGCTCCGGTGAGCGAAGCTTCTGCCGTCAGTAAGTCATTGAGCTCTCCCTGTGCGACGACTGAGCCGCCGTGAATTCCCGCACCCGGCCCAATATCCACCAGATGATCGGCAGCGCGAATTGTGTCTTCGTCGTGTTCCACCACAATTAGTGTATTGCCCAGGTCGCGGAGTTTGACCAAGGTGTTAAGCAGGCGATCGTTGTCGCGCTGGTGCAGTCCGATACTGGGTTCATCCAGCACGTATAATACTCCCGTCAGTCCTGCACCGATCTGCGTAGCTAAGCGAATGCGCTGTGCTTCTCCCCCAGAAAGCGTCATTGCTGTGCGATCGAGGGTGAGATAGTCTAGCCCCACATCGAGCAGAAACTGCAGCCGCGCTTTGATTTCTCGCAGCACCAGATCACCAATTTGTGCCTGACGGGGGGTAAGGTGCATCTGGGTAACGCGATCGAGACTGTCCCGCACCGAAACGCTGGTCAGTTCTTTGATTCGATACTGTCCCACCCGAACGTTTAATGCTTCCGGCTTAAGGCGATTGCCGCCGCAAACTTCGCAGGGCTGATCGATCAGATATTGCTCTAGCTTTTGCTTGTACAGGTCAGAGGTGGATTCCTTGTACTGGCGATCAAGCATCGGAATGATGCCTTCAAAGCGGCGATGATAGCCCTTGTTGTCGCGATAGCGCGAGTCCGCCTCAATGTAAATTTTCTCCTCAGAACCGTGCAACAACACCTGCTGCTGCTCTCGCGTGAGCTGGTTCCAGGGGGTCTGGATCTCGAAGCCAAATGCCTGCCCCACACTGTACAGCAGCGAAAAGTAGTAGGTATTATCTTTCTCTGACCAGGGTGCAACGGCAGCGTAGACGGGCAGCTTCGGATCGGGCACAACCAGATCGGGCGAAAAGGTTCGCAGCGTTCCCAGTCCGTGACAGTGGGGGCAGGCTCCGTAGGGCGAGTTAAAAGAGAACAGGCGAGGCGAGAGTTCTTCCATCACCGCGCCATGTTCGGGACAGGCGAAGTTTTCTGAAAAGACCAGATCGACGGATTTAGGCGAGTCCTCTTCAGATTTGCCGTAGCGCCCCGCAGGTTCGGCTGCCATCGAAGGAAGCACGGCAAGCTGCAAATCAGGATTGGTCGGCAGCGCAATCACTTTGTTTTCGTCTGAGAAGACCTCCACGATCGCCACTCCTTCCGATCGCTTCAAACAAGTCGAGAGCGAATCCACCAAGCGTTCCTGAATGCCGTCTTTTTTGACAAGGCGATCGACCACGATTTCGACATCGTGAAACTGATTTTTCTCCAGCTCAATATTGTCCGACAATTCCCGCACTTCGCCGTCAACCCGCACCCGGACAAAGCCCTCAGCCGCCAGCCCCGACAGCAGTTTTTTGTGGGTTCCCTTTTTGCCGCGCACGACCGGAGCCAGAATTTGAAATCGGGTGCGATCGGGCAGTTCCATAATTCGATCGACCATTTGATCAATCGTTTGGGGCACAATCGATCGATCGCAGTGGGGACAGTGGGGTTCGCCTGCCCGTCCGTAGAGCAAACGCAAATAGTCATAGATTTCTGTTACCGTGCCCACGGTCGATCGCGGGTTGTGAGAAGTGGATTTCTGGTCGATCGAAATCGCAGGACTCAAGCCTTCGATCGCGTCTACGTCAGGCTTGTCCACCTGTCCTAAAAACTGCCGGGCATAGGCACTGAGCGATTCGACATAACGACGCTGCCCTTCAGCAAAGATTGTGTCAAACGCCAGCGAAGACTTGCCCGATCCCGAAACGCCTGTAAACACAATTAATCGATCGCGGGGCAGTTCCAGATCAATATTCTTCAAATTGTGCTGCCGTGCCCCCCGAATCCGAATCGTATCCTGTAGGTCTGCGATCGAATCTGAAAGTGACTGACTTCCTTGAAGAGGAGCAACCGCAGCAGGCAGACGATCGGCGGGGTCAACGCGCTGAATCATAGGAAGGGAAGCAGGGGGAGATAGGGGGCAGAGGGGGAAACGAAAAGGGCGAAACTCGAAAGATGAGACAGACGTAACCTAGGGCGACGAATCTTAATAATTCTACCGTTTGTCCCTAAATTCTGCCGAGAGCAAGATTGATAGAATCGTACAACCCCTTATGTTAGCGCGATCGTTTGTCTTAGTACATTTGCCTTATACATTGTTCGACTTAACTTTGCTCGACGGGATATTTGCAAAGCCGAGATTGTGTCCCGAACCGTCCCCCAAAGTTAACTGGTTTGTTGACTCAGGGGTCTGCTTATTTAGAGGGCCCATTTAGAGGGCCCAGTAGCACCTTCACCACGTCTCAAATCACTGCTTTGCCGCTCCGCCCAACTGCCCCTTCGCCCCGTTCCCCATGAATCGCAAACTGCTCACTCAGGCTGTTGCCCGTTTACCGATCGTTCGCGTCAGAGTGCAGGATGGACGCTTTCAAGTCTTGGGCAGCAATCGCTGGTACTCCTACTGGCGTGACCCGTATCATCTGCTGCTGACGATTCCCTGGCACGGCTTTGGGCTGTTAACCGTGCTGTTGTATGTATTAACCAACGCACTGTTTGCCCTGCTGTATCTGCTGGGGGGAGATGGCATTGCCAATGCGCGACCCGGTTCGTTTAGCGACGCATTTTTCTTTAGCGTCCAGACGCTTGCCTCGATCGGCTATGGGGCAATGCACCCGCAATCTCTGTATGCCAACTGGATCGTAACCATTGAGGCAATCGTCAGCATTTTGGGAATTGCCCTGCTCACCGGACTGGCATTTGCCCGATTTTCTCGTCCGACGGCGCGAGTCATGTTCAGTCAGGTTGCGGTCGTTGCGCCCCATGAAGGAATCCCAACGCTGATGTTTCGTGCTGCCAATCGCCGCCGCAATCTCATTTTGGAAGCCCAGATGCGGGTCTATTTGATGCGAGATGAAATTACCGCCGAGGGCAATTCGATGCGCCGCTTTTACGATCTGCCCCTGCTTCGTAGCCAAACGCCAAGCTTTACCCTGAGCTGGACTGCGATGCACGCGCTCGATCCCAACAGCCCTCTGTACGCGGCCACGACCGAATCACTTCGTCAGTCTAGAGCAACGATCGCCGTTTCCCTGAACGGGCTTGATGAAACTGTGTCTCAAACCATGCACGCCCGCCACAACTACGCTCCGCAAGACATTTTGTGGAACAGTCGCTTTGTTGATATCTTTCATGAGTCGTCTGAAGGACACCGCTACATCGACTATCGCGATTTTCACAAAGCGATGCCGATCGAATAGAGGGAAGATTTCTCTCCCCTGGTTTCTTGGCGGCTCAGTATTGGTTCAGTACTGTTGGTTCAGCAATAAACGGCTGGTCAGCAAAGGCTTCTAAGCCCACAGATTCCAGCAGAGTGTTCCATCGCTCCTTTAAGAGCTGGCTGGGCTGCGTTTCAGCCGAACTGGGCGATTGCTTTAAGTCTGCCAGGGTTGCGATCGCGTCGTACCAAATGCCTGCTGCCGCATATGCCGTCGATCGATCAACCACAGGAACCTGCGCCAGTTTAGCCGCCAAATCTGGAGTTAGTGCCTGACGCTGCACCCAGCCTCGCGTGAGCAAATCCCCCGATCGATCATCGGCATTGCAAATAATCGAGAAGTACCATTGATAATCTTTGCCAATCGTGAGAGGAGGTACAGTCCCATCGATGGGCAGGCTGACTTGCAGAATTCCCGGCGTTTTGGGCAGGGCGATCGTCGTTTCATAAACGGTTTGGTTGCCGTCCATCAGCACAAATTCTGCGGTCGTGGCATTCGTTTGAGGCACATACCAGAAGAAAGTCGGGTGTTCCTGTACCGTTAGGCCAAAGTTTTGACTCGGAATCAGCGCGGTCAGGGTGGGCTGGGTCAAAGCGCATCCGCCTCTGGTGCCACCGCCTTCTCGCCGTCCGGGTAAGCCGCGATCGGGCGGAACATATTGGGCAAGTACAACAGTTGCCATTGAAGAGAGAATGCCAGTCGTTAGCAGCAGGGCGATCGTAGATTGGGCAAAACGACGCAGGGGGCGAATCATGCGGCTCCTGATAGAGAGACGAGTTAACAATTTAGGGGAACTTACTCATTACTTCACTGCTGCTGCTCTACAGTCCGCAGAAATTAATGCTTTTGTGATGCAATACCTGTAAATTTCTGGTATGTTCCTTGCGGTTCTACGATCGATTGCAAAGCCGTTTTGTTCCCATTTCTTTCTAGAATGTTTGCTTTTTGAAGGGGTGGAAACAGAAACGCGAAACTGTGAAAGCACCCTAATATCACAAGGGTTGAAGACGCTGAGGTGCTGAAAGATGGAGATGTGCTGACGGTTCCAGAGCTGTTACCTGGCTGGGAACTTCCTGTCTCTGAAATTTGGGCACCTGAATTTGAATGAGATGAATCGCACTTCGGGAATTATTTTTACGATCAGCGAGTCTGGCAAACTTCAAAATTGAGCATTATGACGAACGACCCAATTCAAGCCAATCGATTCAAGCGAGAACTTCACGAGTATTACGTTGATATCGTGTGGGGCTTTGTATGCAGTGACGGGCATATTGCCGGACGTATGGCTTCAGGTGCTCCAGGTGCTATTGATCCAACAGAGCCATGGCAACCCCTTGCAGAGGAATACCGTAAGCGGGGTTTCAACACTAGAGCGGCGATCGCGGCTGATATGAAGCGAAGATGGGCAGAAGCCGACTCAGCAGACGAAGAATGAAATTGAGCTAAAGGATAAAGGCTGTGCGGGGGTGCTTCACACAACCGTTTTACGCAATCCATACAAGCAGGCGAATCCAATTACTGAATTCAAGCTCTGTCTAAAAATAGCCACCCCTGCGCCAGAATGCCCTATTTTAACCGAAAGCGATCAAGCAACAGCGATCAAGCAAAAGTGATCAGGGATTTCTAAACGATCGTGAAATCGCTGCCCGTAATGGTGTTTGCCTGCACTCCAGTCAGAATTGCAAGCGGATCGCGACCTGCCCGAATGATTGTGCTATTCCCCCGCGAAACGATTGTCAAATCGCGGAAGCGCAACCCATCCTCTAACCCGATTAGATCCTGACGGTTGGCAAAGTCTGTAATTCGATCGCGTCCACCCCGACGGCGAATCACAAAAACATCTGTGTCGCTGCCGCCCGTGAGCGTGTCTCTGCCGATGCCGCCATTGAGCTGATCCTCGCCACTGCCGCCAAATAGCCGATCGCTGTCTTCATCGCCCCGCAGCCGATCGTCACCGCTGCTGCCGTCAAGCCGATCGCGCCCCGTTCCGCCGATTAAGTCATCATCGTTTTCGCCACCTACAAGCTGATCGTCACCGCTGCTACCTAGCAGTTCATCGTCGCCATCTTCGCCGTAGAGTTCATCGTCACCATCTTCGCCGTCAATCTCATCATCCCCGTCGCGACCATAGATCTCGTCATCGCTGTCGTTTCCGTCAATCTCATCACCTCTATCTGAGCCAATGATTTCGTCATCGTTGGGTCTGAAGAAATAATCATTGTCGTAGTAATCGCCAAAAAGAAAGCCGAACCCCAGTCCGATCGCCATGATTCCTCCTTCCAGGCTTCAAAGCAAGAACCTGAAATAAACCAAATCAACCTAAGACCGAAACCTAGAACAAAACCTAAAACAAAACAAAACCTAACCTAAAACAATAAGTCTGCGGCTGCCTCAATTTGGGCAGAGGGTCTAAGTCCCCGTGATAACGGACGTAAACGCACGATCGTTTGTTCCCGAAATTCTGCCGAAATCGACTGCCCCATTTCAAACCGATTATGGACGATGTATCGCTGGCAAACACCCTGCTGGAGGAGGGATTGGGTTAGCCGTTCTGCTTCTGCGACGATCGCCGACTGTGCCTGCACTACGCCGATAAATTCAGTATGGGCAGGATTTTTGAGCTGCTTTTGTGCCTGCATGACGCGCTGCCGTAAATGGCGAAGCCGCCCAATCAGTTCCGTGTGTCCAGCGATGTCCTGATACTTGATCCACAGCTTAAAAATCCAGGCAAGCCAATCCCCCAACGCAGCAGGCATTTCCAGAAAGCGCAGCAAATGCCCAGTCGGAGCGGTATCCAGAATAATTAAATCTTGCTGGTTCTGCTCTAGTTGCTCAATCACCATCAGCAGCGACAGCATTTCATCGATTCCTGGCAACGCCTGACTCACAATCTGCCGCCATGCCTCAGGACCGTAGGCAATCTTCAGCGAATCTGCTTTTGTATCCCCGCTCATCATCTCTGCCAGTTCCCACAGGTATTCCTCCCGAAAGCGATCGAGTATCCGATGCGCGTTAACTTCTTGAGCCGTGAGATTGCCAGCCAGCAATACCGGATCATGGCCCAGCAGGGTTCCAAATGCATCCCCCAGCGAATGCGCCGGATCGATCGAAATCACGCGAATTTGTCGATCGGGATGCCGCACTGCCATGGCCCAGCCGATCGCCGCTGAAATTGTCGTTTTTCCGACTCCCCCTTTCCCACCAACCAAAATCAGCCGTTTTCCTTCTGCCACAAAATCGCTCAAACCGGGCGAGAGTTTTTCAGGTGATTCGATCGACCTTACTGGATCTGCAGGAACAGCCATTGATTGAGGAGTTTTTACTTGAGAAATCAGGTGATCCAAGGCTGCACTACCGATCGGCTCCTGAGGCTGAACCGGAATCGCTAGCACCGGATAAGGATTAGCAAGGTCGATAAATTTCTCCAAAAGTTTCTGCTGTTCCTGCAAGCCGTTCAGATCGTTTCCGGCAGAACGGTCTGAAATCTGGTTTACAATCATTCCGCCGATTGGCATTTGAAGCAGCTGCAATGCCTGGATAAATCGCTGAGTTTCTAAATAGCTCATCAGTTCTGGAATCGCGACGATCGCACACCCTGTCACTGCTGGATTTTGCAAAAGATGTCGTCCTGCAGTCAGGTCTGCCTGCATCTCGTGCAAAAAGCGATCGGCTTCATCGTCGTCACACCGTCCGGTAAAGCTCTGGGCGATGTAGCGGTGCTTCTCCTGAAACAAGCCCATCGCAGACAGCAAATTATCCAGAAAATCCATCAGGCTAAACAAATTCAGCGTATGACCGGTCGGAGCCATATCCACCACCACGCGATCGGCTTCCTGCTCCCGCAAAATTCGCTGAATCTCTAAAATGCCCATCAGCTCATCGACACCGGGCCAGCTCAAACTCCAGACCGGAGACAAATCCTCGCCCTGTACAAAACTCCCCCGCTCCACCAATAGCTCCAGAATGCTGCCATATTTTTCCTTAAAGCCTTGCAGCAGCTTTTCCGCATCCAGTGCCCGTACCCGAAGATTCAGCAAATCCTCGACTATCCCTGGTTCATCTCCCACCTCAGTTTGCAGCACATCCCCCAGCGAATGCGCCGGATCGGTAGACAGCAGTAGCACCCGCTCACCAGGAAACTGCCGCGCCCACCGACGTGCAAACCCACAGGAAAAAGTTGTCTTTCCGACTCCTCCTTTCCCGCTCACCAGAACCAGACGCAGCGAATCAAAATAGTGCAGCATGGCGATCGACTTTAACAGGGGTGATTTTTTAGAACTCCTGCTAAAAGTCTTCCCCTAATTAATTCTCACGAACATCCACGCTGGCTCACCGCAAATAACCTTTACGATCAGAGCGCATTTTAAAGTTGCTCTGCTAACTTCTCACAGCTCTCCAGATTGACTCGTGCCCTCTGTAAATTTATTTCTGCAATCGTTACTTTTACAGAATCATTTGCTTTAAAAACTTGTTTCAGATTGTCGATTTGTTGAGCAATTTTTGAGCGATGCAGTAAAGCATATATGCCATCAATATTAATCCATATTCCATAAGGCTTAACGACATGCACCCTACCATTCACAATTTGACCTACCTGAAACTGACGTAATTTGTTTAAGGTAAAACTTTGAATCAGTTCTATCTCAAGCGGCTTAAAATTACTCAATCTCTCTTTTGAATCTAAAATCTTTAAAGAAAGTTCTTGCCCGACTACTAGCTCCTCTTTGCATCTATCAACGTCGTTAACGGCTCCTCGCAATCCCCCAACTTCAACTAGCACGCTATACCATTGTCTTCTCCAGGATCTCTAGATGTAACGTTCCATCTTCAGCCTGCAATTCGGAAAGCGACCCAATTCAAAGCTCATAGCGCACTGGCTTAAGAGAACCTGGGATAGAGCAAATCGATCGGTGTAGGCTGGCTAATTGATCAGGTTCAAGCTACCGCAACCTTTAACCGAAGCTGTCTAGCTCCATTATTGTCTCAGTTGAAAAAAGCAGTGAGCGTTTCTCGATCGCCCTGGGATTACTAAAGACTGAATCACTTCATCCCATCTATCGGCAGATCCGCCATGAGCGAACTGTTTAAGGGCTTCGAGCAACTGCTAGAGCTTGCCAAAGCCCTGGAAGAAAAAATCGAGAAGGGCGAAATCAAAACTGATGTTCAGATCAACGCCCGTCCGCTCAGCAGCATTCCGCGTCAGGGCAGTATTCCCCGCACGGATATCGGCACGAGTCGCATTAAGCGAAATTCACCTGCACCGAATTCGTCTGCCAGTGCTGCGGCTGCTCCGGGTGATGACGCAACTGACGACAGCCTGACGGCTCCGACTGGCACAACCTCCTCCCTGAAAGACGTGGGTGGCTTGGGCGAAGTGCTGCAAGAGCTGCGCGAACTGGTTGAAATTCCGCTGCGGCGACCGGATCTGTTAGCAAAACTGGGACTCGAACCTCCCAAAGGCGTGCTGCTTGTCGGACCTCCCGGAACCGGAAAAACCTTGACAGCACGTGTCCTGGCAGAAGAACTGGGGGTCAACTACATCGCGATCGTCGGTCCTGAAGTGATCGGCAAATACTACGGCGAAGCAGAATCTCGGCTGCGAAGCCTGTTCGAGAAAGCGGGCAAGTCGTCTCCCTGCCTGGTGTTTATCGATGAAATTGACAGCCTCGCGCCCGATCGCAGCAAGGTCGAAGGCGAAGTTGAAAAACGGCTGGTAGCGCAATTGTTAAGCCTGATGGATGGCTTTGCCAAAACCCCCGGCGTGATCGTGCTAGCGGCAACCAATCATCCCAATCATCTTGATCCGGCACTGCGTCGTCCCGGTCGATTCGATCGCGAAGTGCAGTTCCGAGTGCCCAATCGTGAAGGTCGCCTGGAAATCCTCCAGATCTTAACTCGCGAGATGCCGCTAGAGGCGTCTGTCGATTTGACGGCGATCGCAGACTTGGGAGTAGGCATGGTGGGAGCCGACCTCAAAGCCATTTGTCAAAAAGCCGCCTATACCGCACTGCGCCGTCAGGTTCCCAGCCTTAAAGCTGCCATTCCCGAAACAATGACCGTGACTCAGGCTGATTTTCTTCAAGCAATCAAGGAGATTAAGCCTTCGGTACTGCGATCGGTCGAGGTCGAATCGCCACAGATTACCTGGGATGAAATCGGCGGACTGGAAACGGTGAAGCAAACCCTGCAAGAATCAGTTGAGGGCGCACTGCTGTACCCGGAACTCTACCAGCAAACCAGAGCCACTGCACCACGCGGAATTCTGCTCTGGGGACCACCTGGAACAGGCAAAACCCTTTTAGCCAAAGCAGTTGCGGCTCAGGCACGTGCTAATTTTATTGCAGTCAATGGACCCGAACTGCTCAGTAAATGGGTAGGTGCTGCCGAGCAAGCCGTTCGCGAACTGTTTACCAAAGCGCGTCAGGCGGCTCCCTGTGTCGTATTTGTGGATGAGATCGATACCCTGGCTCCGGCACGGGGAAAGTTTTCGGGTGATTCTGGGGTGAGCGATCGCGTCGTCGGTCAACTTCTCACCGAACTGGATGGAATGCAGGAATGCCCCAATGTGCTGCTGATTGGCGCAACCAACCGCCCCGATGCCCTCGATCCCGCAATGCTGAGAGCGGGACGCTTTGATTTGCAGATCAAGATCGATTTACCGGATCTAAATAGCCGTTTGGCGATCCTCCAGGTTCACAACGCCGATCGCCCCCTGGAAAACATCAATCTCGAAGCCTGGGCAGCGCAAACCGAAGGCTGGAACGGGGCAGATCTGGCACTGTTAAGTAACCAAGCCGCGCTAGAAGCAATCCGTCGCCATCGATCGCGGGGGCAAGCTGATCCCGCCACGATTCGCATTACTGAGGCTGAATTTGCCGCTGCTTACGAGTTGTTAATGAATCAACGTCAGCGTTAAGAAATCAATGATTGAACAAAACATGGATGCACGTCAGCAAGCTCTGCAATTTCTGATTGCCAATTTTGTTGCTCAGGGACATCCTGTCCAATACGCTCAGCACATGGCAACAGCAACCATTTTTCAAGCCGATCTCGAACTTCGCAATGCTCAAATGGCAAGTCTTCTAAGCTGGCTTCAGCAAACCCATTCTGATGTTTATCAAGAGGCGATCGTCGTGGTCGAAAACACTCGTAAACAGTTCGAGCAACGTGTTAGACAGTAATTGATTAAGTCGAATTGATAAACAGAGAAAATAGCTCTTTCAATGCCTTTGCATGGCAAAGAGAAGCCCAATCAGTGCTGCAATCAATGTGGCAATTAATGCGGCGAAATGAAAGAGTTCAAATCCTCCGAATGGCAACCATTGAATTATCCAGCCCAGTTCAAGCTACAAGCCTTTCGTGAGAAAGGTTACAGAAGAACGTAGAGCAGTAAAATTCCACTCATTCACCAGGAGAAATTCAGCGATTTTCTCAGGGCTAAAGCCAGGAATCGTAAAAGTCCTAGAACGGGAAATATAACGAAATAAATAAAGAACCAGTAGCCCGCTCTATTGGGATTTGGAGGCGACAAAAATCAGGCTAGATAAAGTGCGCCGTCAATTCCAATGCTAAATAGAATCAGTGAACGAGATAGCTTATTTAGCATTGGCTTGCAAGAGAAATCTTAACAATAAATACTCGTAATTCTACGGAAATTATTTAAAGAGGCTTTATCTTTTCAGCATTTATCCCGTAACCTTCACAGCATCAAATTCCTATCTTGATAAACATACGCTAACTGACAACTTTTCAAACAACCGTTGCAGAACAGCGATACCGTTACACGATCGTTTTACAACCCTACAACCGATAAAGGTGGATTGCTATGGCAGTTGAAAAAGTGAATTCCTCGTCTAGCTTGGCTGAAGTCGTCGATCGCATTCTCGACAAAGGCATTGTTGTCGATGCCTGGGTGCGGGTTTCGCTAGTCGGCATTGAACTGCTGGCAATTGAAGCGCGTGTCGTCATTGCCTCGGTGGAAACCTATCTGAAGTATGCAGAAGCTGTGGGTCTCACCGCTCAAGCTGCGGTTCCTTCTGCCTAACCGCTGTCTCATCAACAGGCGGATCATCGAGCTGGACTGAGTGAGACAGGAATCGCTCTGCTTGCTCAGTCTTGCCCCCGCATCTCACATTCCTAGCTCGTACTTCCTACAGGAGGATTTCGTGACTTCCCTCAAAGAAATCTGGCAAGCGCAACGCCAGCAACGTCAGCAGGAAACGCTACATCGACAGCAGCAGGTTCGCACTACGCTGGCGCAGTTTTCCCAGCAACGGCAGCGGCAGGCAGACCAGCTTCGGGAAGAGCTTCGAGCATTTCAGCAGCAGCTTCAGCAGGACACCCAGGTATTGATTGCTGAGCAATCTGCCGATCGCACCACCATGTCCCAAGAGCTTTTTCAAACCCTGGACGAGTTTCAGCAGCAGCTTAGTGCCACTGTTGCCGTTATGCAGCAGCAGGTAAGCAACCGAATGCAGGTAATCCAGGCAGAAACCACCGCCATTCGATTAGACACGCAGCAACTTTTGCAAACCCACCAGCAGCAGCGTTGCCAAAACCAGCTTCAGGTAATGCAAAATCTGGCAGAGTTTGTGGAACGAATGCGAGGCGAGGTCGAAGCAGACCTGAGTGAACTGGAAGCAATGCGGTACGATCGCGCCTATCAGCTTCAGCAAAGTCTGAGACAAAGCCACGAGCAGCGCAAAGCGGACATGAAGCGGTTGTTTGACCAGCTTGCCGCCTTTCGGTCTGAACTGACTGCTTATTGTGCCGAGATTCGTCAGCAGGTTTGGGGCAGCTCTCAACCAGCAAGCATTTCTCAGCCCACTCCGCCGCAGCTCAAAACGCAATTTGCTTCACGACCCGCAGGACAAACTTCAGGACAACTTCCAGAACGATCGGCAACACGACCCTCAGCACGACCTCCAGCACGATTAGTCGCACGAGTACGATCGCCACAGCCTGAGAAATCAAAGGCTATTCCAGGCAGTTCTCCGCGTAAGGCAACTTCTGTAACCCAGACTAAACCACCGATCGCAAAACCGAATCTGACCCAGCTCGAACAAACCATCTTCAATCATTTAACGCGAGTTCAGCAGACGACCCTGGCAGAGGTTGAATCTACTTTTGCCCTGAATCGTTTTGCCGCTGTTGATGCGCTTCGATCGCTCATCAAAAAGGGCTGCATTGTTCAGCGCGACCATGTTTATCGCATTCAGCAGTAAGTTCGAGCTCCATTCAAGCTTCAGTTCAAGTTCCAATTCAAGTTCAAGTTCCAATTCAAGCCCCACTTCAAAATTTATTCAAGTGCATGCCAATGGAAACAAAGCCCGTGCCCACCATCCTTCGTGCTAGCCCCCGCCGCTTTGTCAGCACCCCTGCCGTAGAGCGCGTAGCAATGCGAGCCCTGCGCTATCTTCAGTCGGGCTTTTCAGTGCATCTGCGCGGACCTGCCGGAACCGGAAAGACTACCCTCGCCCTGCATCTGGCTGACCTGCTAGCCCGTCCAATGATGCTAGTCTTTGGCGATGACGAGTTCAAAACCTCAGATCTAATCGGCAATCAGTCGGGTTACACGCGCAAAAAGGTGGTGGATAACTTTATTCACAGCGTGGTCAAGGTCGAAGACGAACTGCGGCAAAACTGGGTCGATTCACGGCTGACGATGGCTTGCCGAGAAGGATTTACGCTGGTGTACGACGAGTTCAATCGCTCTCGTCCCGAAGTGAACAACGTGCTGCTGTCTGCCCTGGAGGAAAAACTGTTGGTGCTGCCGCCCTTGCACGGTCGCAGCGACTATATTCGGGTGCATCCTGATTTTCGTGCCATTTTTACCTCGAATCCTGAGGAATACTGCGGGGTGCATGCGACACAGGATGCGCTGCTCGATCGCCTCATCACGATCAATATGCCGGAGCCAGATGAGTTAACGCAGCAGGAAATTGTGGTTCAGAAAACTCAGATTGACCGCGATAGTGCCACGCTGATTGTGCAGCTCGTGAAGGCATTCCGCAAGAAAACCGGAGCCGAGAAGTCTTCAGGACTGCGATCGGGCTTAATTCTGGCAAAGGTCTGTCAAGAACACAGTATTCTTGTTATCCCGGAAAATCCTGACTTCCGCGATATCTGTGAGGATGTTTTGCTATCGCGAACAGGACTGCCGCTGGAAGAAGCAAGCCAGCTTTTGTGGGAAGTGTTTAATGAGCAAATTGTCGCTTTTGCGATGCAGCAACAGGTGGCAAGCTTTGTACCCCAGGCGCGCGTTATTCCAAGACTGCAAAAGGCACAGGTTCCTGTCACTGCAGTGAAGTCGCTCGAAGACCTGGAGCTAGACACCGAATTAGAAACGTTGAGTGAACTAATCCAAGCACCCGCGCTGAAATCTCCTGATCTTGACTTTACTGATCTGGAATCTCAGCCTCTAGACACGGAGCTGGAATTCCTGCACGGGGAACCGATCGATCAAGAGCCGGAGCAAGAATCTGCTCTAGAAGCACCTGCGCTAAATGCACCACCGCATCCGATACAGGAATCGCTTATCAAGCTGCTGGAGATGTCTGAGTTGTCAGAGGATGATTTGCCATGACGCTAACCGACTCTCGATCGCTACACAGCAGCGTTTCTTCAGGCGGAATCGCCCCCACGAATCGCTCGTTTCAGAGTGCTACATCCGGCTCCAGTTTGGCAGATGTGCTGGAGCGGGTCTTAGATAAAGGGGTTGTGATTGCCGGAGACATTACTGTTTCCGTCGGTGCGACAGAACTGCTGAGCATCCGCATCCGCCTGCTCATTTCATCGATTGATAAGGCAAAAGAGATCGGCATTAACTGGTGGGAAAATAACTCGTTTCTCAGTGCCCAATCTCACTCCTTGCTGGAGGCAAATCAGCAGCTTCAAGTACGAATCGACAGTCTGGAACAAGAACTGCGATCGCTCAAAGCTGCACAATCCTGAGCGGTGATCTGAACGGTAGCAGATGTCCTGCATCGCCCCTTAAATCCCCCAGCTTTGGGAAACTTTAGGCAACTTTGAGAACCCTAAAGTGCCTGCCGCCTGCCCCCCTCATCGCACTACCATGCCCCCCTCCCCTACAGACTGCTCTCTCGCTGCTGTTCAGCGCACTGAAAGTCAGACTACTCATCCTAGTAAACCGGCAAATGCAGGATTGGCTCCGCTGCTGCTAACCCTGATCGAGCTGATCCGTCAACTCATGGAAGCGCAGGTCATCCGTCGGATGGAAGCCGAAGCCCTCAGCGATCAGGATTTAGAACGGGCAGCAGACAGCTTGCAAAAACTTGAAGCCCAGGTCGTGCAGCTCTGCGAAATTTTTGAAATCGACCCGGCAGATCTCAACGTTGATCTAGGAGAAATTGGAACGCTGCTGCCTGCTAACGGCTACTATCCTGGCAAAACTTCTGCGAAGCCAACCGTTCTGGAACTCCTCGATCGTCTGCTGCATACCGGAGTTGTGCTGGAGGGCGATCTGGATTTGGGACTGGCACAACTTAATCTGATTCATGCCAAACTGCGGCTTGTCCTCACTTCCCGACCGATTATTCCATAGGGAAAGTTATTCCGTAGGGAAAGCGATTTTGCATCGCGTGAGCGGTTAAGGAAAACAGGGAATGCTAAGTCCCAGATTCAATCCATGGTGGAGTCGGTGTCCTGACCGGAAGTAGAGGAGATGCCCATCCACAGAAATTGCCGCTGATTGAATTCACATTCCTCGCTCCGTCGCTGCTCTCCTAAATGGCTGAGCTTCACCAATCGTCATCCTAGTTAAATTGAAATCCAATGTCACACGGTCTTTACTTATACGGAATCTTTCCTTCCCCCGGTCCAAAGGATCTGGGTCTGGAAGGCTTAGACAAGCAGCCCGTTCAGGCTCAAGTGGTCGATGAATTTGTCTTTCTTTATTCCGAAGCGCAGCAGGAACGCTACCTGGCGAGCCGCCGCAATCTGCTCGGACATGAGCGAGTCCTGGAGCAGGCAATGGAGCAGGGCTATCAGACCCTTTTGCCGCTTCAGTTTGGGTTAATTATTCAGGACTGGGAGCGCGTCCAGCAGCAGTTGCTTGTGCCGAAGGGTGAAGTATTGAAGCAGCTTTTGCACAAACTAGAGGGACGACGAGAAGTGAGCGTCAAGGTGGTCTGGGATGCCGCTCGCGAACTGGAAGCACTCATGCAGGAAAACGCCATCCTCCGTGACCAGCGTGACCAACTCGAAGGCAAATCGCTCAGCATGGATGAGGTGGTGCGAATCGGGCAGGCGATCGAGCGGGCGATGAATGACCGCAAGCAGGCGATCATTGAAACGTTTCGGCAGAGGCTAAACGGGCGGGCGCTCGAGACGGTTGAAAACGACTCCCTCATGGAAGGCATGATTTACAACGCGGCTTATTTGATTCCGTGGGAGCAGGAAGCAGAGTTTTGCGAACAGGTCGAAGTTCTCGATCAAGCGTTTGAGAATCGGCTTCGCATCCGCTACAACAGCTTTACCGCTCCGTTTAACTTTGCTCAGTTACGCTAGTTGCGCCTGGAGGATTCCCTGATGTTTTTTGACTTACTGCTGACTCCGATCACTGCCCCGATTGCCGGAATCGGCTGGATCGGCGAAAAGATTCTAGAGCAAGCCAGCCCAGAACTCGACCAGAAAGAAAATTTGAGCAAGCGACTACTCGCGCTTCAGCTTGCCTTTGATATGGGCGACATCGGCGAAGAAGACTTTGAAGCTCAGGAAGAAGTGCTGCTGCTGGCAATTCAAGCTCTAGAAGACGAGGCAAAGCAAGACGAAGCAGATCAGGCCGTTTCCTGAGAATCGGTGGGGGCTGTCACCGCATCCTTTGCCTTTGCCCGCTCTTCTTTCTTTTTGCGATCGGCTTTGAGGACGTCGGCAAGGACGATTTGCGCCTGCGCCATTTTCTCCAGATTGCTGCGATAAAGCTCCAGGTCTTTTTGCACCTTATCAGTGGAAAAATGCATCGCTTCAGCAAGGGTTTGCAGCAGTTCATTTCGCTGCTTTTCGTCCTTGACCAGTTCCGGGTTCATGGTTTCCAGCAGCGTGTATAAACCGATCGCAAAAGGACGGTTGTATTTAAACTTGGGATTAGCTGCAACGGCTTTCAAATGACCTATAATGCCGCCCGCTTCCGTAGAGGATATATTTTTTGCCTGGTTCAGAAAATCGTTAAACGACAGCGAAGCCGCTTCTGACTGAAGCTGAGCCGCATCATGGCGATATCGCTGTGGGTCATCCTGCAACGATTGACAAAGGGCATTAAAAATCGAGTCTTTGTCGCCTTCAGGACGATAGCCCTGCATAAAGCGATCGAACGATGTAACGACACCAAGGGCATAAATGGGATCGTAGCTGAAATCAGTATTCGCCGACAGCAGGTGCATTTCTACCATCAGCTCATCAACAACCCGCCGATAGATTGAGTTAATCGGGCGCGTATGCAGCGTGTAAAACGCTCTTTTAGTATCGGAAACGGTGCGGACGTTATTCACAAGCCAATTCTAGAAATAGACCTCACTCATTATCCCATATTCCCTTTAGACTGGGCTGACGCTGATCCCGATAATTCAGATGCAGTCCTTCAGATGCAGTCCTTCGGATGCGGCATTCGGCGCGGGATAGTTCTTGGTCTAGGGCTAATAGCAAAAATCGGAGGCAACAATCATTGTCCCGGTTCCTTCATCCGTAAAGATTTCTAGCAGCAGCGCATGAGGCAAACGACCGTCAATAATGTGGGCAGCTTTCACGCCTTGCGCCAGCGATCGAACGCAGCAGTTCACTTTGGGAATCATGCCGCCGGAGACAATGCCCGCCTCAATTAAGTGACGCGCTTCCTGAATATCGACTTTTGAAATGAGCGTACTGGCATCTTTGTAGTCTCGGAGAATGCCGGAGGTGTCCGTCATCAAAATCAGCTTTTCAGCTCCCAGTGCCGCAGCAAGCTCGCCTGCAACCGTATCCGCATTGATGTTGTATGCCTGCCCCTTCTCGTCGGCTGCCACGCTGGAAATGATCGGAATATAGCCATTTTGCACCAGCGAGTTGATCAGCTTTACATCGATCGAATTCACTTCCCCCACAAATCCAATGCCCGTATCGCCCTGCGGACGCGCCCGAATCAGGTTGCCGTCTTTGCCGCATAGCCCGACTGCCACACCACCTGCCTGCTGAATCAGCGCGACCAGTTCTTTGTTGACCCGCCCGACCAGCACCATTTCAACCACATCCATTGTGGCAGCATCGGTAACGCGCAGCCCATTCTTAAATTGAGGCTCAATCCCAAGCTTATCCAGCCAGGAGTTGATTTCGGGTCCGCCCCCGTGCACAACAACCGGACGCAAGCCGACACAGGATAGAAAGACAATGTCGCGAATCACCGTCTCTTTGAGGCTTCCGTCTTTCATCGCTGCGCCGCCATACTTCACGACGATCGTGCGCCCGGTAAACTGCTGGATGTAGGGCAGTGCTTCACTCAGAACCCGAACGCGGGTAGCTTCTTCTCTTTGAATGTATTCTTGGTCGAGCGTCATGGAGCAAAAACGAGTTCAAGGAATTGCATTAATGCAGTGTATCAGGCAGGGGTCGGCAGGATGGTGTTCTGTTATGCGATCGATAAGTTTAGGGGAGCTGGGGAGATGAGATAGAGGATGGGATGAGGGAGGTTAGAAATCTTTGTGTTTTCTTGTGAATGAATGATTAATTTAGTTAATTGAGATCGGCGATCGACTGGTCGGGCTTGAGCACGGAGGGAATGTTCATCAGAATGCGGTTTGCAATGGCTTGAGGGGATTCTTCGGACGTGATAGAAATCTGTAGATCGGCTTGCTGGTAGAGAGGTTGGCGGGCTTCCAGGATAGTTTGTAGCCGGGCGAGGAGATCTGCGGTTTGGAGCAGGGGGCGAGTTGTGTCTGATTTGAGGCGATCGAACAGGGTCGCAACCGGGACATCGAGCCAAATAATCACGCCGTGCTGCAAATAGCTCCAGTTCGATCGCTCCAGCACAATGCCGCCACCCGTAGCAATCACTAGGCGACGATAGGTGGAAAGTTCTGCCAAAACCTGGGTTTCGAGCTGCCGGAAAGCGGGTTCTCCCTGAGTCGCAAACAGGTCTGAAACTGATTGTCCGGTTGCCTGCTCTACAACGGAATCAGTATCAAAAAACTGATAGCCCAAGGCAGCGGCAAGCTGCTGTCCGATCGTGGTTTTGCCTGCGCCCATCATGCCGATGAGATAGAGATTGATGCCTTTAAGTCGATCGATCAGGGAAGTCATGGGAAGGGGGAGAGCAACGGACTTCAATGATCATAGACTGTTGGGAGCGATCGAACGTGACAGCTTAGCCTAAAGCATCGGATACAGGAAAACTTAGCGCGTTTTTTGCACAAGTCGCAGTTATGTCATTTTTAATAGAACATTGATGGGACGATCGCTCGTTGCGAGTATGTGTACGATCGAGGCAATTAGCTCTGAGTAACGCCCAAGCTCAATGGCGGTAAGCAACTAGGCATCTCCACCGAGACCCCGGTTCCGTCCATCTCAGCGCAGTGTTATCCTGCTCTAGACTTAGATGTAGACATAACAACTCTGGTATTATGAGCTACCGCGACATCATTACCATTGAACCTGATAAATGTGGAGGTAGACCCTGCATTCGTCGAATGCGGATCACAGTTTACGATGTTCTTGGTTAGCTAGCTGCTGGAATGTCTACTGCTGAAATTATTGATGGCTTCCCAGAACTCACAGAAACAGACATTAAAGCTTGTCTAGAGTTTGCAACTGATCGCGATCATCGTTTAGTTGCCTCAGTGAGTGCTGCTTGAACCTACTCTTTGAGCAAAGTTTGAGCCGAAAATTGGTAGCTCGGCTGGGTGATGTTTTCCCTAATGCCAGTCATGTCCAGTTTTACGATTTAGCAGAGAAAACCGATACAGAGATTTAGGGGTTTGCTAAATTAAACGATTTCTGCATTGTGACCCAAGATGCAAACTTTGCAGAAAGAAGTCTATTGTACGGTTCTCCGCCAAAAGTAGTTTGGCTAAGGTGTGGAAATGTACCTACCCATCAAGTTGAAGCTCTCATCCGTCTAGGCAGGAAGCAATTCAAGAGTTTCTGAAGAAGCCTACTTTTCATTGCTTAGAGCTACACTAATTCATTTCATTGAAGTGGTGAGTTTATGATTGCAACGTACCTTAGAAGCTTGGCAATCACACTGTAAAGCTAGATTAGCGAATCAAAGCATAACGACCCTGTTCACCCGCCGCTAGCAACTTTTCGGACTCAACTAACTTTTTACGAGCGGCACGCAACAAGATTATTATACTACTGCGCCACGTTAATATAAGTAAGGTGATTCTAGATTGAGTATTCCAGGACAAAACAAAATAGTATTTCACTTAACAGTTAGTAATAGCTATACTAATCCGAAATTGGCACATCAATTCTAGACCGTGCTACACAAACATCATCTTTAATGATATAACATTCCACAAAATGCGATCCATAAAAATCACTTGATTCAATTCTTTGATGATTTCCACCATCGTTTAAAATTTGCCCTCGAATTTGATTTCTTCTTATTGCTTCCTTGCCAACATTACGAATCTTCCATTTGACTTGGAATGGCTTTGGTACGTTACAGTCTTCAATATAAAATTTCAAGGTGTTATTCCGAAGCAAAGGCAATTTATTGAAAATCATCTGAATTAGTGAATGAGTTCTAAATCCTTCTTGTGAAACCAGGCAATCTATTTTCAATCCATATTGAATATTAACTTGATGATAATCTTCAATGAATTCTTCAGATTCAAAGGGAAATCGATCCTTCCCAAAATGAGATTGCCAAGCTTTACAAGCATTCTTTTGGCTTGACTTATCACTCAAAGCTTTTTCAGCGGATTGAATGAAACTGCCAAGCTGTCCTAAAAAGTAATCCTTTTTAGTCTTACTATAATCTTCTAATAAGTTTTCATTGATAGGAGTTGTCGGACGGTAGCAGGCAAAATTTAGTGCCAATTGACTCTTAATACTGACTAAAGTTTGGTAAAAGGCTACATCATCTCTTTCATCAAAAACAATATTATTAGCAGCTAAAATCGAGAAGATTAACCCACTTGGTAAATCACCTTTTCTGTAATCACTCCATGCCTTTAGATAACGCACAATTCGCTTTAGCTGACCATCTTCATCAACTTTGCCATTAAACCATTTAATAAATTCTCTGGGATCACTTTTAATCCATCCCTGTCCTTTATGTGCCAAATATGGAGTTTGACCTTCTATAAGGTAATAAATGGGAAGATCAAGATGATATTGTCTAGCGTAAACAAGTCTGACACAAGTTTGTTTATCAATAGGTTTTTGTTTCGTATGCCCATCTACAGCTTCACAGATCCAACGATGAAAAGTGCTAATACTTTGAAGTGGTTCTACCTCCACTTTAAAGTAGATACCATCATCAATGTCGAACTCTCTATCAAGTGGTTCAATAATAGTGTTCATCATAAATGAACCCTGTCCATGAAACTTTGGAGAAAAGCCGTTCTGCTTATCTTGAAAATACTTTCTGATTTTGTCGCGAACAGCATCACGGGATTTACGTAATGTCTTTTTGTAATTAGATTCCAAGGCGATAGCAGCGTTAAAATCTAGAAATAATTTATGACAGTTTGCCACGCCTTCACCTGATTGTGTATCGCTTATAGTCTCTGAAAAAGTCGGAAATCTCTGGTTTTCTACCCCAGTGATACGCCTGATCATTCCCCATTTGAGACATTAAGTTTAGTGCTTCACTCGAAGTGTTATCCATATTAATGATTCGCGCTTGTTCTGGAGATAAAGGTGCGCCAGGAATACGCACATAATCAAATGGAGAATCGCAATGCTGCGCTAGAGTTTCTACAAAGTAACCTGTAAGATATGCCTGTCCCTCAAAAAACGTAGCAATCAAATCTTTATTCCAGTCGATAACCGAACGATGATGTTTAGTAACGAATCGTCTACCAGGATTTGGTTCCAGAGAACCAATAGACATCACCATTAACTTCTGAAATTTTTTGCCACTGCCGACGAAGTACCGAAGTGCTTCCACTACTCCAACTAGAGTTGGATTATTTGCATAAATTCCACCATCAATAAATTGTTTGCGATCATAAGTATCAACAGTAACGATGGGAAGATATGCAGGTGCTGCACTTGTTGCAAGAGCAATATCAACATATTTCGTTTTACCATCTCTGCACAGATTACCTTCACTATGATCGTACTTAAAAATAAAGGGTCTACCATCAGTTAAAGAAAACGCAGGGATACATAGTAAACAGCGAGAGTCTGCAAGGGTACGCTCCCCAAACATCTCTTCTAATGCTCTTCTTAATTCGCTGTTATCATACTTGCTTCGGAGGAAAATTTGTCGAAGCGAACTTAGAAAGCTATTTCGCTGTGGAAAAATTTGCTTGCCTCGCTTATAGTACAAATTGCTAATTAATCCAACCGGAATATTAAGAGACAGACCTAAAGCAATTAAGCCTCCCGTTGAGGTGCCACAAATTAGATCAAAATAATCAGCAATATGACAGTTAAATCTATCCTCAAAATGCTCTAAAATCTTGGCTGCATATAAACCTTTAATTCCTCCCCCATCTATTGATAGAACCTTAAATGTTTGTAATTCGGAAGCATTAGAGGAAGGAGAATGAGCCATGTTTAGACAATGGGTTGTTTAAAGCAGAAAATTCTAGGAATAGTGCGAATACTTAGCTTGAAGGCTATGTATGTGTATATTAAGGAAATTTTAGCGGCTGTTTAAGCATGCGTGTAGCAGTTAAATGGTAGAGATAACTGTACACATTTTATAAAAATACAGAACTAACAACTAGCCAAGGCTTCTCATCAGAGGCTCAGGGCAACCTAATGTTAATTGTCAACAAGAACTTTTCATTTACAATCCCAACAATAAATCGGGGTAGTATAACAATTTAATGGGCAGAGCTATGCTACCGAATTTCTTTAACTAGTACTTCCGTATTATTGAAGTTGTATTTGAGACACAGGTACTTAGAGTCAGGGTATGGAATCACCACTGCGTCCCAAGAAGTTGCTCGATCAGGTGTGTGACGCGATCCGGGTTAAACACTACTCCTATCGCATGGAAGAAACCTATATTCATTGGATTCGACGGTAATATCCTATTTCACAACATACGTCACTCGATCGAAATGGGAACAGCAGAAATTGAGCAGTTTCTCAGCGATCGGGCAATTCAGGCACGGGTTGCTATCGTGGCTCGAACCCAGGCATTGAGTGCTTAATCATCTGCGGGTGCGGATTGAACAGAATCGTACTGCTGGCAAAAATCTTCGATCGCTTTCACAAAGCGGGGTCCGTAATGGGTAAGTTTATGGGTTCCCACGCCGGAGATTTGGGCGAAGTCGGTGAGGGATTGGGGCTGGGATTGTGCCATCAGGCGCAGGCTGGAATCGGGGAAGACCACATAGGGCGGAACGGCTTGCTCGTCGGCGATCTGTTTGCGGAGGGCACGCAGGTGTTCAAAGAGCTGCTCTGCTTTGAGACGTTTTGGTGAGTCGGGACGATCGCCTTCGTCAGTTCGCTTAGGAATCGCCACAAAAACCGATCGCTGCTTGCGAAGGACTTCCCAGCTTTGCGGGTTGAGCTTAAGAACAGAGTAGCCGTCGCTGGTTTCACTCACTAAGCCCTGATGCAGGAGCGATCGTCCGAGTATTCTCCAGGCGTCTGTGCTGCGGTTTTTGCCAATGCCGTAGGTGGAAAGCTGGTCGTGCTGGTTTTGCAAAATGCGCTTATCTTTGGAGCCGCGTAGCACATCAATAATATAGGTCATGCCGAATCTTTCCTGGCATCGCGCCACGCAGGAGAGAAACTTTTGCGCCTCGATCGTCCAGTCTTCGAGCGGTTTGGGCTGAAGGCAGTTATCGCAGTTGCGGCAATTTCCTTCAAAGCGTTCGCCAAAATAGCTGAGCTGAATGCGGCGGCGGCAGTCGGTTCCTTCGGCATAGTCCACCACCTGACGAAGCTGCTGACGGGCGATTTGCTGCTCGTTGGGGTCAGGCTTCTGGTCGATCAAATAATCGATCGTCTTTAAGTCGCCGTAGCTAAAGAAAAGAATGCAGTGGGCAGGTTCTCCATCTCGTCCGGCGCGTCCCGATTCCTGGTAATAGCCTTCCAGATTGCGGGGCAGATCATAGTGAATCACAAACCGCACATCCGGCTTATTAATGCCCATGCCAAAGGCGATCGTCGCGACCATAATTCGCACATCGTCCCGGATGAAGCGGGTTTGATTCGTAGCGCGATCGGTGTCCGGCATCCCGGCGTGATAGGCAAGGGCAGCAATGCCGTCCTGCTGAAGGCGATAGGTGAGTTCGTCTACTTTTTTGCGGCTGAGGCAGTAGATAATGCCCGACCCAGAATTTTGGCGCACGAGCTGCAATAGTTCGGCGTAGGCGTTTTTCTGCTTGGAGCGAATCTCGTAGCTCAGGTTTTGCCGATTAAAGCTGGCAATATGGACGATCGGCTGCCGCAAATCAAGCTGCTCGATAATATCTTGCCGGACGCGCTCGGTTGCCGTTGCCGTCAGTGCCAGCATGGAAACTTCGGGAAACTGCGATCGCACTGAAACAAGCTGACGATACTCCGGGCGAAAGTCATGTCCCCACTCGGAGACGCAGTGAGCTTCGTCGATTGCAAATCCAGCAATGCCGATCGTGCTGTGAATTTGATCAAGAAAGAGAAGAAACTGTTCGCTCAGCAATCGTTCGGGAGCCACATAAAGCAGTTTCGTTTCGCCCCGCAAAATTTGGGCTGCCCGCGATCGGACTTCGAGGGGACTGACGGTGCTGTTGAGAAACGTTGCGCCGATCCCGTTATCGCAGAGGGACTGCACCTGATCCTGCATCAGCGCAATCAGGGGCGAAACCACGATCGTCACCCCTTGTTTGAGCAGAGCCGGAAGTTGAAAACAAAGCGATTTACCGCCGCCCGTCGGCATTACGACTAGCAAATCCTGCCCTTCCAGCACCGCCTCGATCACGTCCCGCTGTCCCGGACGGAAGCGATCGTAGCCAAAGAAATGCTTGAGTGCCTGTTCCAAGGAAGAGAATTCAGCCGGAGTCGGGGAGAGCGCAGCCGTCATGCTAGGAGCAGATGTACTAAACGGATTCCCCCTAGTTTAGGGGGTTTGGCGAATTCTGCCAATACGAGGTTTGGGGGATGGGGAGAGAGAGTAAATGGGTGAAGAGGGAAATAAGATAGGAGGGTGGGCGGGGGAGCCGTGTTTTAACCCAGGGAGCCAAAGCCGACCGCAAGCGCATCAAATTGACGATCGCGATCGTGGGGAGTTTCAAAGTCAATAATTGGTCCTTTTGGAACGATGCCGCTGGGATTGACCTTGGGGTGGCTGCGATAGTAGTGCTGCTTGATGTGGTCGAGGTTGCAGGTTTCTTTCACGCCGGGATGCTGGTAGATGTCGCGCACATAGCCCCAGAGATTGGGGTAGTCTACAATGCGGCGCAGGTTGCACTTGAAATGCACATAGTAAACCGGATCAAAGCGCAGCAGGGTCGTGAACAGACAGACATCTGCCTCTGTGAGGCGATTACCGCAGAGGTAACGCTGGCGACCGAGCAGGTCTTCGTAATAGTTCAGCGCGTCAAACAGTTCAGTGACGGCTTCGTCGTAGGCTTCCTGGGTGGTGGCGAATCCCGAGCGATAGACGCCATTGTTGATGGGTTGATAGATCGCGTCGATCGTCTCATCAATTTCAGTATGCAGATCTGCTGGATAGAGATCGATCGGGCTATTGGTGACTTCGTTAAATTCGGTGTCGAGCATCCGAATGATATCGCGAGATTCATTGTTGACGATCGTGCCCGTCTGCTTATCCCAGAGCACAGGAACGGTGACTCGTCCGGTGTAGTGGGAATCGACTTTGGTATACACTTCCCAAAGATAGCGGGCATGATTGATCGAATCAGGAATCACGCCGGGCGCGTCGGTAAATTCCCAGCTATTTTCGCCCATCACAGGATTGACGATCGACACGGAGATCGCGTTCGTTAATCCCTTCAGTTCGCGGACGATCAGCGTTCGCTGTGCCCAGGGGCAAGCTAGGGAAACGTAGAGGTGATAGCGTCCTGACTCGGCTTTAAAGCCGCTCGATCCGTCTGCGGTGATTCGATCGCGAAAAGTCGTATCTGGGCGCATGAACCGTCCCTTTTTATCTTCTTGCTCGCGCTCTGAAACCCATTTGCCATCAATCAACATTCCCAGTCCCATCTTGGCTTTCTCCCGATCGCTTATTTCTTCTACCTTAAAACGTTCGCCAGTAGCCGCTCCCAATCTTTTAAGATAAATCTACTAATTGGAAGATTTTTTTGCATAAAACCGCTTAAACCATCTGCCGCTTTGAAATGCCTGTGATAGAATTCCGGCAAAGTATTTGGGGTTTGAAAAATCATGAATAAAGGCGAATTAGTGGATAAAGTTGCAGAGAAAGCGGATGTTACTAAAAAGCAAGCAGATGCAATTCTGTCTGCGGTTTTGGAAGTAATCATGGAAGCGGTTTCCGAAGAGGAGAAAGTTACGCTAGTCGGGTTTGGTTCTTTTGAAGCGCGGAAGCGTCAGGCAAGAGAAGGACGCAATCCCAAAACGGGCGAAGCCATGACCATTCCAGAGACGACTGTGCCTGTGTTTTCTGCCGGAAAATTGTTTCGCGACAAGCTGGGAGGCGAATAAACGCGGATTCGTGCTGAGCGTGGGTGATTTTAAGCTCACGCTTTTTGCCTTGCCTGGGCTAATCAGCCAATAAAAAACCTCCAAAACTGGAGGTTAAACTTCTGCCACAAGCAGATGAGTTAGCATCACGAGAATTAATGTAAGCCCTGAGTGTGACAGACGTATGACGACGGTATCGCGAACGTTTCTCAGTTGTTGACTGGATTACTTTGTAAGAATATGACGCTGTCGAACACGCTCTCGGAGCAACGGCTTTGCCTCGACCCTTGCTTGGGTTAAACCGATCGCCCCACCCCTGGAATCAGGTTTCGTCACTGGAATACAGCCCGGAATGCAGTACAGTGAGGATTGCTTAACGTTTTAACAGTTCAATACGAGGCTGGAAACGGTATGTCAGTTGTTGCATTTGTGAATCAGAAAGGGGGCTGTGCAAAATCCACCACCTCAGTTCATTTTGCCTACTGGCTCTTTCACCAGCAGCGTAAAGTGATGCTGATTGATGCAGACGCACAGCGATCGAGTTCGATCTGGTTGGAAACGTTGGAAGATCCGATTCCGTTTCAGGTGATTCAAACCGCCGATGAGCTGCTGGCGCGAATTCCTGAGTATGCCGATCGCTATGATTACATTGTCGTGGATGGTCCTGCCGGATTGTCGAATGCGACCAGGAGCATTGTCTTGACGGCGGATTTGGCGGTGATTCCCTGTCAGCCAACAGGCGTTGATTTACGATCGGCTTCGGATGCGATCGAGCTAATTCGTCAAGCACAGGCAGTGCGAAACGAGTTGCCCCAGGCGGCGGTCTTTGTGTCGCGGGCAGTCAAAGGAACCCGGCTTAAAGATGAAGCAATGGCAGTTTTGAACAATATCGGGGTTCCGATTCTGAACACGGTGATTCATCAGCGACAAACGGTTGCCGATACCTTTGGTCAGGCAGCAACGGTTTGGGAACTGCTGGGTAAAGCCTCGGTTGAAGCTGCCGAAGAGTTCGATCGCCTGTTTCGCGAAATGATGACGCTGTTGCCGCGATCGTCTAAAAATGCGGTGACTCCTAAATAAGCTGTTCTATAAGTTCTGCAAGCTGTTCTAAAAGCTGTCTCACAATAATTCTAAAAGCTGTCTCACAATAAACCGATGGCAGACCTGACCCGACAGCAGCTCATTCTGGCACTGGTGGCAATTCCTCACTCGGCAAACCTGGCGGGGGTGGATCTCTCAGACCTTACATTGGCGGGACTCTGCTTGAGCAAAGCCAATCTCTGCCGCGCGAATCTCCAGTTTACCGATCTGCAGGAGGCGGATCTCAGCAGGGCATCCCTGATTAAGGCTCAAATCTCGCAAGCCATCCTGCGCGATGCCAACCTGAATGAGGCAGACTTGACGGAGGTCAATCTAGAATATGCCGACCTGACCAATGCCCTGCTGCAAGGTGCCTGCCTGATGTCTGCAAAGATGCAGAACGCTGTTTTGGCAAAGGTCAACCTGGAGCGAGCGATTCTGTTGAGCGTCATTCTAGACGAAGCCGACTTACAAAATGCCAATCTAAACTACTGCAATTTGCAGGGCGCAAGTTTACGCAATGCCAATCTGCGGGGAGCCAGCCTGGTGAACGCGAACCTGAACGGAGCCGACCTGAGCGGCGCATATCTGGAAAACGCTGACCTCACCCAGGTGAATTTGAGCAATGTCATCCTTGAAGATGTTCACTTTGAGGGCGCAATTTTCCGATAAGCGGTGGGGGAATGAGGGGGCAGTTCAGGTTGCTAAGCCCAATATCAGCCCAAAACAACTCCCGATCGCCCGGGTAGCTCCAGCGTCAGCGTTTCGCCTACCCAGTGCGCTTCGCCTAATCCATACAGCAGTTCGGCAGGATGGCGAGATAACTGGCTGCCAATTCCCTCCAGGCTGAGCTTTTCAGGGGAAGTTCCTGTATTCACCGCCACGATCAGCACTTCGCCGCTGCCAATGCGGGCAAAGGCATAGGTCATTCCTTCTGCGCCTAGAATTTGATAGTTTCCTGTACGAAGGGCAGGGTGAGCATGACGCAGGGCGATGAGCTGACGATGGCAGGTGAGCAGAGCCAGGTTCCAGTTTGCCTCCAGCGGAAAGCCGCGCCGCGAATCGGGGTCGAGTCCGCCCGGTAGCCCCACTTCGTCACCGTAGTAGATGCTGGGCGCACCGGGAAAGGTCATGAGCAGTAGAGTTGCCAGTTGTACGCTGTCTTCGTCGCCGCTTGCCATGCTGAGCAGCCTCGCCGTATCGTGACTTGCCAGCAGATTAAGCTGCGCGAGCTGAATTTCCCACGGATAAAGCTTCAGCAATCGCTGCATTTTTGCCGCATACTGAGCCGCGTCGATCGCCGGGAAGGGTTCATAGTCCCGGTCTTTTGCCATTTCGGGCAAAACGCGATCTCCTGCGACAAACGCGATCGTCGGTCCGGTAAACAGGTAGTTCATCACACCGTCAAACTGCGTGCCGTCGAGCCACTGCCGCGAATCCCCCCAGACTTCGCCCACAATGTAGGCTTCAGGATTGATTGCTTTGATGCGATCGCGAAACTCCTGCCAAAAGCCCGGTTCTTGAATGCAAAAGGGCACATCTAGCCGCCAGCCGTCGATGCCCGATCGCACCCAGTATTCGCCAATTTCCATAATGTATTCGCGCACCTGCGGATTGGCGTGATTAAACTCTGGCAACGCCCGATTGCCCGCCCAGCCCACGTAGTTTGCCGAATGCTCTCCGTTATAGGGCGACAGGGGCCAGCCCTGAATTTTGAACCAGTTCAGCCAGGGCGAATGGGGTCCGTTTTCCAGGATGTCGTGAAAGAAGAAAAAGCCGCGACTGGCATGGTTAAACACCCCGTCCAGCACCACTTTAATGCCACGATTGTGAGCCGCCTCCAGCATTTGAAAAAAAGCCGGATTGCCGCCCAAAATTGGATCGACCTGATAGTAATCGTGGGTGTGATAGCGGTGATTACTGGCGGATTGGAAGATCGGCGTGAAGTAAATTGCCGTCACTCCCAGCCCTTGTAGATAGTCAAGCTGGTTTGTCACCCCCCACAGATTACCACCCTTATAGCCTTGCAGCGACGGCGGCGACTCCCATCCCTCAAACTGAATATCAACCAGATCGGGATTGTCGGGTCTGGCTCCTCGCGCAAAGCGATCGGGGAAAATCTGATAAAAAATTGCGTGCTTCACCCAGTCGGGAGTCTTCACAGGGGGTTTGCCGTCCATTCTTGCTGCTCCGTCCGCCTTTTTTGCCTAAGCTAGCGGCATTTCCGCTGCCTGACTACAGCCTTTTTGTAGATAAAAAGGATGACGCGAAGCAGTTCCTCCCTATGAGGGAATCGAGCCAGGCACTACGACTACGTGTTCCGGGAGAATAATATGGCGGTTACTGTCCACAATGAGCCAACCTTCTTCTTGTAGTTGACTAAGAAGCCGGGTGACCGTCACTCGCGTTGTGCCGATCGCATTTGCAAGCTGCTGATGGGTTAATCGCACCGTGAGCCGTGTTCCTTCCGGGACGGGTTGCCCCACTTCCTGCTTCAGCAAAATCAACAGATGCCGCAGCCGCTCCTCAACTCGCCGATAGCCTACCATCGAGAGAATCGCTTCTGTTTGCTGCAATCGTCGCGCCAGATGGCGAAAGATACCCTGTGCCAGAGCAGGAGACTGCTCAACCTCAGACCAGCGCAGGCGCATGATATCGACATCAGTCAGGGCAGCGGCTTGATAGGGACGAATGATGGCTAAAGGCAAGCCAAAAGGCATCGACGGACAAGCCAGCCCCAGCAGTGCTTCTTCGCCCGTGTCATAAAGGGTTCCAAGCTGCACTACGCCCCGACAAACCACCAGGATTTCATCGGGCTGCATCCGAATGGGCTGTCCGCTGCGGTAGGGCTGTAAGCTGCGCCCCCGGTAAACCTCTTCGAGAAGCTGGCGCAAATCGGGCAGAGGCGTAATTTCGAGGGCGGTGGAGGCTTGAAACATAGTAGTTACGGCGTAACATCTAAGCACAAGCCTAGAGGGACAGCCTCAAGAGGAGGTAATCCCCAGATTAGCAGTTCACTATATTTAGATTGAGAAAAGGTTAAGCTTTTGCCGGGTCGCAACCGAACAACTCACAAGTCAAACGACCCTGAGTTCTGCGGCTTGTTTGCAGCGCAATTTTTCGCTTTGTAGCCTTATTAAATCAGAATTAGATCAATCTGGATGTATTGCAGCTATCACAGGAGCAATACCGGAGTGAAACAGGCTTAAACTCAGCATCGTTTGTTAAGGGGAATGTCCTGCCTGCCTTGCCTACTTTTGTATTGTGGGTGACATACCTGGAGAAGGGGCTTGATTGCCGTGATCGTTCACGAATCCCAAATGCCCTAGAAGGAGCATTACGCTGAGCAGAGCAAAAATCTGGAGGGATTTTTCGACCTTAATGAAGCTGCTGAGAAACTTGTCCATCGGAATCCTTTCAGCCTTGTTGCGATCGCATGATCTGACATCACAACCTCGCTCAGCCTATGTTTTCGCAAAAGCTGCTGCGCTATAAACTTTGTGGTGTGAACCTACGCTCATTCTAAACACAGGCATCATTGCAAGATATTCAGCAAGTACGCCAATTTTGAGGAGTGAATCCTGAGAAACGAATCCTAGAGCTTTTTCGTCATAAACACGTTGTTGGGGTCATCGATGTAATCAGCGAAGGGGCCTCGGTACTCAAACCCGTATCGGGTGTACAAGGCTCGGGCTGGAGCAAACTCAGGAAAAGACCCCGTTTCTAGATTCAGGCGATCGTAGCCACGCCGTTTAGCTTCCTGGATAATGTGTTCCAGAATTTTAGAGGCGACCCCTTTGCGACGATGAATGTTGGCAGTTCGCATTGATTTAATTTCACCGCTCCTTGGATCTAGCTCTTTCAGTGCCCCGCACCCCAGCAGTTCATTGCCCTCCCAGGCTGCCCAGAAGGTAATGTCGGGCGATCGCAATGCTTCTAAATCCAGTGCATGAACGCTTTCAGGCGGCGTAATCTCATACATATTTTCGAGATGTTCCCGTAGCAAGTCAGCGATCGCTTTCCCAGTCAGGTCATCTTCACGAATTTCCAACTGCCTAATTTCCTGCTTTTTTGAAGGTTCTGCTAAAGAAGGGACTGACAAAATTCTGCGTTTGGAGCGACGTTTGGTGAGCCGATCGCAGACTGTCTATGAAAAACCTAGAATAAACCTACCGAAGACAGCGAATTGCCTCTAGCATTCCCCGCGCTTTGTTTAGCGTCTCCTCGTATTCTTTTTCTGGCTCTGAATCTGCGACCATTCCTGCACCTGCCTGCACCGTCACCCGATGCCCACCTTCTGGCTGACTGCGAACCACCATTGTACGAATCGCGATCGCTGTATTGAGCTGCCCCTCGAAGTCATAGTAGCCGTATGCACCGGAATACACGCTCCGGCGACAGGGTTCCAGATCGTGAATAATTTCCATTGCGCGAATTTTGGGCGCACCACTCACCGTTCCTGCGGGGAAACAGGCTTTGAGTAGTTCCCATGCGGTCTTGCCAGGAGCGAGCCTGCCCAGGACATTGCTAACGATGTGCATCACGTGGGAATAGCGTTCGATCAGCATCAGTTCATCCACGCTCACCGTGCCGCTGGCACACACTCGCCCCAGATCATTCCGTCCCAGATCCACCAGCATGACGTGTTCCGCAATTTCCTTCGGGTCTTGCAGCAAATCGTCTGCTAGAGCAGTATCTTCTGCCGTGGTTTTGCCTCTGGGTCGAGTTCCGGCGATCGGGCGAACAGTTGCCACCATTGCCGCCGTCCCGTTGGTGGGATCAGTGGTGGAAGCAATCGACGAATCCCGCTCTGCCTTCACCATCACTTCTGGGCTGGAACCGATAATCTGCCAGTCCTGGAAATGGAAATAGGCCATGTAGGGCGAAGGATTAATCAAACGCAGCGATCGATACAGCGAAAACGGATCGCCTACGTAGTGAGCAGACAACCGCTGAGAAATCACGACCTGAAAAATATCGCCCGCGCGAATGTGGTTCTTTGCCTGCTCAACGCTGTTACAGAACTGCTCCTTAGTGAAATTACTGCTGTAGTCGAGCGGAGCCTGATTGGATGCCGCTCCACCAGGGGCAGATCTTGCCTGGGGCGAAGTCCACTGCAAAATCGTATCCCGCTTACTCAGGGGCAACTGAAGCTTTTCCACAAGTTGAGACACTCGATCGCACGCCTTTTGATAGGCCTGTTTCAGATCTGTTTGAGGATCACGCAGATCTGCATAGGCGATCGCCCAGATCTTGCGCTGCACCTGATCAAAAATCAGCAAATGGTCGATCTGCATCCAGAGTCCGTCTGGCAAATCACCTTCCTGAGGCGGATACACCGGAACACGCGGCTCGATCCAGTGAATCAGCTCATAGCCCCAAAAGCCAAATAGCCCCCCAATTCCCGGCGGCAACTGCGGCAGCGTCACCGGCTGGTAAGGTTCCAGACAGGAAGACAGAGCAGCAAAGGGGTCGCCCTTAAAATCGCGGATTGACCCATCCCGGTAAGTTTGGGTCGTTTGATTGCCCCTTGCCTCCAGAATCCAGAGCGGATCACAGCCCAGCAAGCTATATCGCCCGATGCGATCGCCCCCCTCTACCGACTCTAGTAAAAAGCTGTAGGGTTGTCCGGCGCAGACTTTGTACCAGGCAGAAACCGGAGTATCCAGATCGGCGACCCATTCCTGATACACAGGAACAAAGTTGCCCTGCTGAGCCAGCGCAGCGAATTGCTCAAAATCTGGAAACGTCATGCCCCTATCCGTGAATCGACGAAAGTGCCTTATAGTCTATCATTCCTGTTGCCTATTCCTGGTTCACTCCGTTGTTTCACCCGATCGTAGGATGAAAGATCATTTAAACATCAGGGAATATTAATAATCAGAGCAAGATCACTGCCACAACCTGTTAAATTCGTTTACACTATCAGAGGGCAGGATCAAGAGATCTTAAAGTAGGTTTCTATCTTCCGCCTCAACCCATGGATAGATTAGCCTAAGTCGATTAGGCTAAGAATAGGGTAAGACTCGTAGCAACACAAACTGCCAAGGTAAAAATAGCTTTAAGGAGAGTTTAAGCTGGTTGGGTTAAGGGCATATTCTTTACTGTCATGTGTTGCAGTAAGCAGTTGATTCTTAACTAAGCAAGCAGCATTTTGAGAAACATTTTGCCGGAAATAGCAGGTCTTATCCTGTAGCCTATGAGAGAGATAGCTTCAGAGTTCAAAGCAAGTTCTCAACAGAGTTTACTCGCTCCATCTCACTGCCTCACTGCGATTGCAGTACTCCTCAGAAATCGTTGCTTTGACTGCTCAACAAATTTCCTCTCTTGTTCTCCATTACAAAAAACACCAGCTTCACCAGGAGACATCACTCAATGAAGGATTTCGTTCTCAACGCACCGAATGAAAATCGCTACACCTACTTCGTGGCGTACTACGGTAAAGAGTTCCAAAAGCAGACAGCTGTTCTCAACATCCAGCACGACTTTACCGACTCTGTTCAAGACCTCCACGTCAAAATCCGTTCCCGCATTGCTGACCTGCTCGGCAACGACACCCCCTCCTGCTACCACATCCTGGCACTGGCAACTCCTCAAGCCATTCCGGTGTAGGGCGATCGATAACCGAATTTAATCACTGAATTAGTTTAAAGAGGCATTGAGTTCTAAAAAAAGACTCAGTGCCTTTTTACGATTTTCAAGTCTGAGAAAGCTCGGCTTGTAATCCAATGAAATTCTTTCAGCGATCGATTAAATCTGCAAACTAGTTGATACTTTGCATCAAAAAAGCTGAATCGCAACTGGGAGAGTTAGCAGGAAAAGCAACAGTGGCGAATATTGTTTTGGGAATGCCTGGTCGGCGAGAGACTATGGCTGTATTTGATACTTAAGATTGGAACATTACGAATTTAAACATTACAAATTTATGTCATGTTTACATCATGAGAATGTTTATGAAGATTGAATCAACTTAAGACAGGCTGAAATCAGTGAATTTGCGGAACTGGTACTCTTTGCTTATGGGAAAAAATCGTAGCGTTTGCTACGCCGAGTGCAGTTTTATCAGAGCATTTTTCCTTAATTAATCTCTTTAGCAATGAAGTTTTGATGCTCTCTAAGCATCATTGGAGCTTTCACGGATATTGCCTTGGCACATCTTCCTGAAGCTTCGGATATCGCTTATGGCGTTGAAACCAGTATCTATTGCAGTTCGATCCGCCACAGTTTTGTTCTCTCTGTTCTTCCTGCTTGATATAGCCTCCACTCTTTGAGAATCGCCACAGTTTTGTTCTCTCTGTTCTTCCTGCTTGATATAGTCTCCACTCTTTAAGAATTGTGTCCAGTGAGAATTGTGTCCAGAATGATGTGACGCAGTTCTAAAGTTGCCTTTCCCTGATAGTTCTCTATTCGTTTCATAAACTATTGGTTGAAGGAAAATAATGGTTATTAATCTACAAACTTCTTCTGAATTGCAAGTCCGTGATCTAGCAATTTTCGGGGGTTCTCCAACCTTCAAAGAAAAGCTGCATGTCGGTCGTCCCAATATTGGCAGTCGCGATCGATTGATGACTCGAATTAACGACATTCTCGATCGCAAATGGCTGTCAAACAACGGTCAATATGTGCAGGAGTTTGAGCAGCAACTTGCAGCGTTTACAGGGGCAAAGCACTGTATTGCAACGTGCAACGGTACAGTCGCATTAGAAATCATGATCCGCGCACTGGAGCTCAAAGGCGAGGTCATTGTGCCCTCTTTCACTTTTGTTGCGACACCCCATGCGCTGCAATGGCAGGAGATTACTCCCGTTTTCTGTGATGTTGATCCACAAACCCACAACATTGATCCCAACCAGATCGATCGCCTGATTACTCCTCGAACGACAGGCATCCTGGGGGTTCATGTTTGGGGGCGTCCTTGCCCGATCGAAGCCCTCACTGAGATCGCTCAGCGTCACGATCTGAAGCTGGCTTTTGATGCTTCCCATGCGCTGGGGTGTTCATATCAAGGCACGATGATCGGCAATTTTGGTGAAGCCGAAGTGTTCAGCTTCCATGCCACTAAGTTCCTCAATACCTTTGAAGGAGGTGCAGTCGTCACCAACAACGACCAGCTTGCCAAGAAGATTCGTCTGATGAAGAATTTTGGGTTTGGTGCAGGTTACGACAACGTGACCTACATTGGCACCAATGGCAAGATGAACGAGCTATCTGCAGCGATGGGCGTTACAGGTCTCGAAAGCATCCGTGAATTCATCGAGGTCAACTATAAAAACTATCAGCAGTACAAGGTCAACCTTGAGAACCTTCCGGGAATTCAACTTATTGCTTATGACAGTGCTGAAAAGAACAACTATCAGTACGTTGTCGTTGAAGTGGATGAACAGGAAGCAGGCATTAGCCGTGATCAAATCGTGCAAATTCTACACGCCGAAAACGTGCTGGCTCGTCGCTATTTCTATCCGGGATGTCATCAAATGGAACCCTATCGTTCCTACTTCCCCAATGCCGGACTGCTGCTGCCCAAAACTGAGAAATTAACCCAAAAGGTCTTTTCCTTACCCACTGGAACCGCAATGAAATTTCACGACATCGACCAGATCTGCCAAATTATTCGCTTAGCGGTTTACGAAAGCCAGAGAATCCAAAGGCTGATGTCAGGAAAACTGCTCAACCCTTAACCGTTTTCCTGTTTCCGCCGCGTTTCCTCCAGTCAACATTCATCTCCAAAACTCCAATGCACTCCAACCGATTACGAGTTTTGCTGCTCGCTGATGATTGCAATCCTGAATGGCACTCTTTACCCGCCTTAGCCTACACCTATGCGTGTTCTCTGGCAGAATACGCGGATGTCGTCATGGTGACTCAGATCCGAAATCAGCCCAACATTGAGAAGGTGGGAATGGGCAAAGCAGAAGTGGTCTATATCGACACTGAGCGGCTTGCTGCCCCCCTCTACAAACTGGCATCGTTTCTGAGTGGCAATCCCAATACGGCGATGACCTTGAAGGTTGCCTTCAGCTATCCCAGCTACCTGGCTTTTGAATGGGCAGTTTGGCAAAGATTTCGGGATGAACTCAATCATGGACAGTTTGATCTAGTTCATCGTCTCAGTCCTATGTCTCCGACGATTCCCAGCCCGATCGCCCAATGGATCTCAGTTCCGTTTGTGATTGGGCCTTTGAACGGCGGCTTGCCCTGGCCCACTCAGTTCAAAGAAGAGATGCACCGGGAAAAAGAATGGATGAACTATGTGCGTCAAGCGCATCGCTGGCTTCCTTTTTATCGATCGACCTATGCTAATGCCGCAGCGATTCTAGCCGCCTACGACCATACGGTTGCGCAAGTCCCGGATAATGCAAAAGCCAGAACTTTTAATTTTCCCGAAGGAGGGGTTGACCCAGAAGCCTTTCCGCTTCCGACCCGGCAAAAAAACGATCGCATGACGATTCTGTTTGTCGGCAGGCTGGTTCCCTTTAAGCTACCGGAAGTCGTGGTTCGCAGTTTTGTGGCTAGCCCGATTTTGCAACAGCACAAGCTTGTGATTGTGGGAGATGGACCCGAACTCCCTCGGCTGCAACAAATGGTCGAACAAGCGAATTTATCCGAATGCGTTGAGTTTACCGGAACCATTTCTCAGGCACAGGTCGGAGAGCTAATGCGCCAGTCTGACATTTTTGCTTTTCCCTCGATTCGTGAGCAGGGTGGAGGCGTGCTGACTTTAGCAGCGATGTCAGGCATGACCTGTGTGGTAGTGGATTACGGTGGTCCTGCAAAACGAGTGCAGGCAGGCTGTGGCGTAAAAGTTCCGTTAGGCGATCTAAGCCAAATTACTCAGAGCTTTACTCAGGAACTAGAGAAATTGGTTCAAGATCCAGAGCGAGTAATCGGAATGGGAATTGCCGCTCGCCGTTTTACCTGTGCCCACTACTCCTGGGATGTGAAGGCAAGAAAAACGATCGAAATCTACGAGTGGGTACTGGGACGCCGCCAAGTAAAACCAGATTTCTGGGAAGAGTCACCCCTTTCAACCGTAGTCTAAAAGCAGGCATTGCCAAATCGCAGAACCCGCAGACAGCGTAGGACGTATTCGCGCGGCGTAACGCATCAACGGCAGAGAATAACGCATCAGGTCGATTACTTCTGAGGGGGAAGTGTTCCTTACTGCTTGACCTCTACCCATCTGATATCCATTATCCATCTGAGCAAATCCTCAGCCCCGATTTCTTCCTGCACCGTAATGCAAAAAAGGGCGAACCGAGATTCGCCCCATTCAACGTTACGAAGACAGGAGAGATCTCCTAACCATGACCATTACTATTGCCTGAGCCATTTCCCGATTTAGAAACGAGCCGCTCAGCCACTTTTTCGGGAACTTCCTGCAAGTGGTCAAACTGCCAGCGGAATGAGCCAATGCCCATGGTAAGCGATCGCAGTTCCACGATCAGGTTTTGCATTTCTGCCTGGGGAATGTGCGCCTGCACTTCGTCCCAGCCGTTCCAGTTGGGTTTCGCTTCGTAGCCCAGAACTTGGCCGCGCCGACCGTTGATCAGCCGCAGCACGTTTGCCGTAAAGGTATTGGGAACCGAAATCCTGACGGCAAGGATTGGCTCCAGCAGGCTTGGTTCACATTTCATCATGCCTTCCTGCATTGCCAGACGTGCGGCTTGCTTAAAGGCTTGCTCGGAACTGTCTACCGCGTGATAGGAGCCATTGATCAGCGTGACTGCCACATCCACCACCGGGAAACCTAGCGGACCGTGGCTGAGGAATTCGCGCACGCCCATCTCAACGCCCGGAATGTATTGACGCGGAACCACACCGCCCACGATCTTTTCATCGAAGTTAAAGCCTGTGCCGCGTGGAAGTGGCTTGATATCGATATAAACATCGCCAAATTGCCCATGTCCGCCCGATTGTCGTTTGTAACGTCCGTGGATATTATTTGCGACTTTGCGAATCGTTTCCTTGTAGGGAACCTGGGGCAGGTGGGTGGTCATGGGCAGACCGTATTTCCGACGCAGGCGATCGAGCGCGACCTGAAGGTGAATTTCGCCCTGTCCCCACAAAATTACTTCATGGGTATCGCCGTGCTGTTCCCAGTGGAGTGATCGATCTTCTTCCAGCAATTTCGTCAGGGCAGAACTGAGCTTCACTTCGTCGCTGCGTTTTTCAGAGACAATTGCCAGGGCATAAACGGGTTCGAGGCGATCGGCAATGGGGAGGGGCTTGACGCTGGCATCAGTGCTCAGGGTGTCTCCGGTCTTGATGCCTTCCATGCGTCCCAGAGCGACGATCGATCCGGCGGGAGCTTCCTGTAGCGTTTGCTGCTGCTGTCCGGTGAGGCGATAAATGCCGCCTACGCGCACCCCGTTGAGAGCGATGCCGTCTGTAATCTTGCCCTGCCAAACTCGGACGAGCGAGAGTTTGCCGCCCTGAGCGGTGCAGTAGGTTTTGAGTACCTGGGCGATCGGGTTTTTCGCGTTGAGCTGCAAGCCGCGCCGTTCTGCTGCGGTATCGGGTTCAGGGGCTTCGCGCAGCAGGGTTTCCAGCAAAGGACGCACACCAAAATCCTGTTCGGCAATGCCTACCAGCACGGGCACGATCAAATCTGCGCCTAGCTCCATCTTCAGATCCTTGAGGATCTCTTCCTGCGGGGGTTCGATGTCTTCGAGCAGTTCTTCCAGCAGGTGATCGTCAAAGTCTGCCAGCGTTTCCAGCATTTCAGCGCGAGCCGCGTGTTCTTGTTCTCTCAAGTCTTCCGGCAGCGGAATCGGGTCAGCCGGTGCACCGGGATGATATTGGTATGCTTGCTCGGTGATTAAATCGATAAATCCAGTGATCGTTTCTCCCTGTCCGATGGGGTATTGATGCGGAACCAGTGGACGGCTTGAAACGGATTTGAGTGCCTGCAAAATGTCAGCAAAACTCGCATGGGCGCGATCCATTTTGTTGACAAAAACCAGGTGAGGAATTTCCCAATCGTCTAGAAATTGAAACAGCGGAGCCAGTGTTAAAACGCGATTGCAGTCTGGTTCACACACTACGATCGCCGCATCAACTCCAATTAGGGCATCGTAGGTTTCCTGAGCGAATTCAACCGAACCGGGGCAATCAATAAACGTAAAAGAAATGCCGCCATATTCTGTGCTGGCAGCATTGGTTTCAACAGACATCTGGCGATCGCGGGCTTCTTGAGAAGCATCTCCAACGGTATTTTTATCTGCAATCCTGCCTTTACGCGACGTTGCGCCTGTCACCCACAAAAGGCTTTCCAGCAGAGAGGTTTTACCGCTAAGATACGGTCCCACGATCGCCACGTTTCGTGAGCCAGATAAAACTTTTTCGCTCATGATATTCATCCTTTTTTCAATTCGGAATGAACGGCAAAAGGGTAGCAGCCCATCCGTTATGCTGCTCATTGAAGAGATGGAGCGATCAGCATTCTGGAAAAGCAATCAGCCGTTGAAGAGGAATCGAAACGTGCAGATTTTGTAGGGGTGAAAAGGAGCTGATGGCGAACAATGGAATGCTAAAAGCTAACCGTTAAAAGTTAATCCCAATTACCTTAGTTTTAGATTACCTTGCGTATTCGCTGGATGCGATCGTCGGTTAGGAAAATTTATGACAATACGGTTTTGTTACGGTCATTTACACTCTGCAAAGTAATCGCTTGCAATTCGCTTTGTCAAAATAAAGAGATGGAGCGATTACCCACCCTTCTGATTCCTGCTTCTCTCGCGTCGCTTAAATCCTCTCTTGATGAGACGATCGCCCGCCTCAAACAAACTACGCCGCCAATGGGCCATCACATCAAACCGCCCAAAGGACGATCGGAGTCTCAGTTTGAGCGCGATCTTTGGCAATATTTCCCTGGCAAAATCCATACCGGGGTACAGATGCTGCGATCGGGCTACGATCAGCCTTATGTGCCCGATTTTGCCTATATTGATCCAGCGATAGGGCTGCATATCGACATTGAGATTGACGAACCCTACACCCGCGAACTTCAGCCCTTGCACTATTTCGGCTGTCCTAAAGATGCCATTCGCAATCAGGCATTTCTCGACTGGGGCTGGGTTGTGATTCGGTTCAGCGAGCGTCAGGCGGTCAAAGCTCCCGCAAGCTGCTGTAAGACGATCGCCAGCGTGATTGCCGAACTCACCGGAGACAGTTCTGTGATGAATGCTTTCCGTCAGGTTCCGACCCTAAAGCCCGATCGTCGCTGGACCGAAGCCGAAGCTCAGCAAATGGCGATTCAGGGCGATCGCGATGCCTATTTCAAACCTGCCAATGTCACCGAACTAAAACCCAAACGAAAGCGCAAAAAATCCCAGACGCAGGAAGCACGATTGATGCTCACCTCAGGCTTCACATTTTATTGTCCGGAGTGCGGTGAGGGTCCGATCCGCTGGCAGGGGCATTATGTTTGCTGTCCGAATTGCCTCTACAATGCGTTTGTGCTGTAGAGACATTTCATAATAGGGATACTGTTGTCTTTGTTCAGATTCTCATGCAGATTCGTGATTCGATCGCTCCCGCTTCCCTTAATTTAGACCTTCCGGCTCGAACTGCAACCGTGCGGCGCGTGACGGGCGAAACCGATGTGCAGGTTAGCCTCAATCTCGACGGCTCCGGGCAGTGCAGCGCGAAAACGGGTGTGCCGTTTCTGGATCACATGCTGCATCAGATTGCCTCTCATGGGCTGATCGATCTGGACATCCAGGCAACAGGTGATCTGCACATTGACGATCACCATACCAATGAGGATGTTGGCATTACGCTGGGTCAAGCATTGCACAAGGCATTGGGCGATCGAAAAGGCATTGTCCGTTTTGGTCACTTTGTCGCGCCGCTCGATGAGGCCTTGATTCAGGTTGCGCTAGATTTTTCCGGTCGTCCTCACCTTAGCTATGGCTTAGAGATTCCGACTCAGCGGGTTGGAACCTATGATACGCAATTGGTGCGCGAGTTTTTTGTGGCGATCGTCAATCATGCTCAAATGACTCTGCATATTCGACAGCTCGACGGGATGAATTCGCACCACATTATCGAAGCGACGTTTAAGGCATTTGCGCGGGCAACCCGGATGGCGATCGAAGTAGACTCTCGGCGATCGAACCTGATTCCCAGCTCGAAGGGCGTGCTGTAGGCAAAAATAGGCATCGAAAAGAGGCATCGTTTAGCCTGAAGTCGATGTGAACTTAATATCTGAATACCTGTTCAGATGTTAGGATAAATACAGAATCTTATTTGAGGGAAAACTATGACGACCGTAACTCAAATGAAATGTGCTTGCGATTCCTGCCTGTGCGTTGTGTCGATCGAAGATGCAATCCAGAAAGATGGGAAGGCTTATTGCAGCGATGCTTGTGCGAATGGGCATCAGGGTGGACAAGCGGGCTGTGGTCATTCTGGCTGCGGCTGCTAAAATCAGTGCATTCAGCAAGGTTTCGTCTTGCTGACTAAGCGTTAAACTGACCTGTCGTTTTCCTCAAACGGCGACAAACCAAGCTTCAAAAAGGCAATTTCTTGTCCTGTGCGATCGTGTGACAGGCTATGGAGGTTGCCTTTTGCTATAGAAATAAAACTAAAAAATAGGGCAGGCAAGATGCCCACCCCACAAAAGCGATATTTCAAGCGCGATGAATCACGATCGAACCCTACAACGAAGCCATCACTTCACGGGCAGCGGCTAGAGTGCGATCGATATCCTCATCGGTATGAGCCAGCGACGTAAATCCGGCTTCAAACTGAGACGGCGCGAGATAAATGCCCTGCTCCAGCATGCCGCGATGGAAGCGACCGAACTTGGTCAGGTCAGCCTTTTTCGCGTCTTCGTAGCTGTGAACGGGTCCCTCGGTGAAGAAGAAGCCGAACATTCCGCTGATTTGTCCACCGCAGGCAGCGTGTCCGGTTTCCTGGGCAATTTGCAGCAGACCGTCCGTTAGCTTTTTGGTGACGCGATCGAGATACTCGTAGGTTCCGGGACGCTTCAATAGCTCCAGCGTTTTGATACCTGCGGTCATTGCCAGCGGATTGCCGGAGAGCGTGCCTGCCTGATACATCGGACCTGCGGGAGCAACGAGCTGCATGATATCTTTGCGTCCACCATATGCGCCCACGGGCAGACCGCCGCCGATGACTTTGCCCATTGTGGTCAGGTCAGGGGTAACGCCAAATCGCTCTTGTGCGCCGCCGTAGGCAATGCGGAATCCGGTCATCACTTCGTCAAAGACAAGCAGTGCGCCGTGTTCTTTAGTGAGTTCGCGCAGCCCCTCCAGGAATCCAGCATCGGGAGGAATAAAGCCTGCGTTACCAACGATTGGCTCCAGGATTACGCCCGCGATTTCATTGGGATTTTCGGCAAAGAGGGCTTTGACAGCTTCCAGATCGTTGTAGGGCGCAGTCAGGGTGTTTGCAGTTGTGGATTTGGGTACGCCCGGAGAGTCAGGTAAGCCCAGGGTTGCGACGCCGGAACCTGCTTTTACCAAGAACATATCGGCGTGTCCGTGGTAGCAGCCCTCGAACTTGATCAGCTTCTCGCGTCCAGTAAATGCTCGCATCAGCCGCAGCACTGCCATACAAGCTTCTGTGCCGGAGTTGACGAAGCGTACCATTTCCACGCTGGGCACGGCATCGATCACCATTTCTGCCAGCACGTTTTCCAGATAGCAGGGCGCACCAAAGCTCGTTCCCTTCACCAGGGCATCTTGGAGGGCGGCAATCACTTCGGGGTGAGCATGACCGCAAATTGCTGGACCCCAGCTTCCCACGTAGTCAATATACTGGTTGCCGTCTACGTCCCACATATATGCGCCTTGAACATGGTCAAAGACGATCGGCTGTCCTCCAACAGACTTAAACGCCCGCACCGGGGAATTGACTCCACCCGGCATCAGCTTTTGGGCAGCGGCAAAAATTTCTTCTGATTTTGTCGTTTTAAGACGAGTAGTAACCAAATCTCTCTCCTCTTGAGCAGCTTAAATCGAGTAATTTTGTATCGTTTGCTTCGCAGTTGCTTCGCAGTTCCGCAAAGGGGGCATTGAGCGGATGCTGAGCTTGAGATCTTGGGGGCGATCGCAGCAGTGCGTCACGCTCTGTCAAAATAGCTCCTTCATTATCCTATCGAGTTGGGAATCCAACTGTGGGGGAATTCAGGAAAAGCAAATTTATTGTAAGAACGCAATTTTAAGGCATTACGTTTCAGGCAAAATAGAGAGTATTTCTACTCATCCTCTAGTCAGTGCAATTGATCCGTGCCAATAGCTCAGCGCAAATCGAGCGGTGGGATGCCAGGGATTTGAGAGTCACGATTTGATAATCACGATCGAACAAAAGCCTATCGATAAATTTCCTGAAAGCGATCGTCGCAGCTAATAATAGACATTGATCATCAACACCGCTTGCAGCAGGTTAACCCATGTCCTCCGTTCAATCCTCTACCTTCGCTATTCCGCTGGATCAGATTCGCTACAACGAGCAGGGGCTTGTTCCGGCGATCGTGCAGGACTATCTCGACGGTACGGTGCTGATGATGGCGTGGATGAATCGCGAGTCGCTGCAAAAAACCCTAGAAACGGGTGAAACCTGGTACTGGAGCCGATCGCGCTCTGAACTCTGGCACAAAGGCGCAACCTCTGGACATTTGCAGCAGGTGAAAACGATTCGCTACGACTGTGATAGCGACACGCTGCTGGTGACAGTCGAGCAACAGGGCGACATTGCCTGTCATACGGGAGAACGAAGCTGCTTTCATCAGATTGACGGTCAGATTCAGCCACCGCCTGCAGATACCCTATCTCAGGTGTTTGAGGTGATTTGCGATCGGCGAGATCACCCCAACTCCGATTCCTACACCTGTAAGCTGCTGGCAGGGGGCGATAACAAGATCCTCAAGAAAATTGGCGAAGAGTCGGCAGAAGTGGTGATGGCATTTAAAGATGATGACCCGGAGGCGATCGCCGGAGAAGTGGCAGATTTGCTTTATCACACGCTGGTTGCCTTGGCGCATCATAAAGTGGATATTCGTCAGGTTTACCGCAAGCTTCAGGAGCGCAGACGCTAGGCCAATGCTGCCTGTGCGGTGGTGTCTGTCAAGTAATGTTGTTGTGCGGTAGGGTCATCCTCCGATCAATCGCCATTCTGATTCGGTCAAAGGCTGGGTTACAAATTCGACATCAAACGTCTCGCAGGCAGCAGCAATCAGGGCATCAATGACTTTTTGATGCAGGTCATTTTGATACGGGTCTGGCAGGTCGAGCAGCGAGCAATCGATCGCCTCCATAGGCTGACCAAACACCTGCTTAAATAGCCCCGGATCAGGCTGAAGCCGCATTGAGCCATGCTGCAAAATTGCATTTCCCCGCCGCAGTTGGGCACTGCCAATTAGCTTCTCTCCGTTTGGCAAAACGAGATCGGCTGCGGTCGCCGTGCCAAAACAGTTGGGATTGTGGATGTAGCCCCTTCCTGCCGTACCGTAGTGCAGCTCTACGCCGATCGCCCTCCAGCCCCGAATCAGAAATTCACAAATCTTCTGGTATGCCTGCATTCGCGTTCCCTCAATCCCGGAGGTCACAACGGCATAGGTGAGGTCGCCCTGATGCAGCACGGCTCGACCCCCGCTTGGACGACGCACAAGGTCTAGCGGCTGATCGTTCCAGATTAGGGTCTGCCAGTGGTCGGGAATCTGTCGCTGATGATAGCCGAGCGAGATTGCCGCCGGATGCCAGGTATAAAAGCGCAATGTTGAGGGGTGCTGGTGGTGCTGATGTTGCTCTAACAGCCAGCGATCGATCGCCATTTGCTGGGAGCCGGGAGCCAGGAGGGGGGGGATGAGCCGCCAGGTGTTGGGAATCGGGAATTCAGGGGGTGAGAAGGGGGGGGAGTTTGCCATTTATTTTTGAGATGGGGGCGGGGGAGTAACTTGTTTTAGGATGGGGTGAGTTTAGCCGGTAGGGATTGGGCTATGGTGGGATAAAAGTGGGAATGAGTTGAGCGGCGATCCCTATGATATGAGGGAGGATGAACTCGATCGGCAACCTGGTATTCCTGGTATTTCTGAACGATTGAGAGAGTTTGTGTGAGAAGCTAGGGTGACGTATGGCGCATTCGATCGGTACACTTTTTGGCATTGGGGCGGGCGCAGGCGATCCAGAGCTGATCACAGTGAAGGGGCTGCGGATTTTGCGGCAGGTTTCGATCGTGGCATTTCCAGCAGGGGTGCGGGGAAAGCCAGGAGTCGCAGAGCAAATTATCGATCCGTGGCTGCTGCCGGAGCAGAAAAGACTGGCATTGACTTTTCCCTATGTGCAGGACGACGCGGAGCTGACTCAGGCATGGGAAACGGCTGCCGATCGGGTCTGGGAAGAGCTGCGTTTGGGGCAGGATGTGGCATTTGTTTCCGAGGGAGATGTAAGTTTTTACAGCACTTTCACCTATCTGGCGCAAACCCTGCAAGCAAGGCATCCGGAGGCGATCGTTCAAACCATTCCGGGAATTTGTTCACCGATGGCAGCCGCAGCCGCGCTGGGAATTCCTTTAACGGTGAGGGCACAAAAACTTCTGGTGCTGCCTGCGCTGTACAGTGTTACCGAATTGGAAACGGCACTGGCAACCGCAGATGTTGTGGTTTTAATGAAAGTGAGTTCGGTGTATTCGCAGGTTTGGTCGGTGCTGAAGCGATGGGGGCTGCTGTCACGCAGCTTTGTGATCGAACGCGCCACCCTACCCAACCAGGTCATTTATGCTGACTTGAGCGATCGTCCCACCCTAGAGCTGCCTTACTTCTCGCTGATGATTGTGCAGAGTCGGGATGCAGCACAGGCTCCGCTGGCGGTGGCAACTTTCCAGAATGAGCCGCAGTCGTGATTACAGTTCCGCAATTACAGTTCATATGTGCAGCGGTCATTCTAGGGGTCATTGCAGTCCTGATAGATTGAGCCATGTTGTGAAAGGGGATGCGGTAGGATCAAAAAGTTTCGTCAGGGGCGAAGTTTGGATCAGGGGTTCAGTTCGGTTTCGATCGCTATTTTTTCCATCGGTGCTTTAGTGAGTCGGCAATATGTCATCCTCCTTGCGGTTTCAGGATTTTTCAACCCTTCAGAAGAACGCGCAGCAGTGGCTCAAGCACCCTGCCGTTTGGTCGGGCATTGTCTCCGTAGGAGCGCACGGCTTGCTGTTTGCCCTATTGCCCCTACTGCCCAGCGATGCTCTCAGGGAAAATCCGCCTGATCTTCAGCGATCGGTCGATCTAGTTGAACTGACGCCCGAAGAACAGCAGCGATTGCCGGAGTTTTCGAACGAGCTGCCCGTAGAGTTGCCATCGATCGCCCAAACACCGTCTCAATCTCCGTCTGATTTGTTTACCACGCTGCCGCCGCTGTCCAACGAGACACTACCGCCGATCGCGCCTTCTTTTATCAATCCACTGCCGCTGCCCTCGTTCCCGATTTTCCCGATTCTGCCGCCGTCCCGGACTCCGCTTCAGATTCCTGCCCCGACTGTGCCTCCGAACCCACCAGCCAGCCCTTTGCGCTCTCCTTCTCCCGAGGCTTCTCCTTCGGCGGCAGCTAGTCCGCAGCCGAGTCCTTCCCCGGCTTCTGATGCCCCGGCTCCCGATGCCAGTTCCGCTCCTGAATCTCCACCAACCGCTGAAAATCCGCCTGCTCCATCACAGCCCAGCCCCTCAGAGCAGCTTATTGCCCGGCAGCAGGAGCTACGGCAGCTGTATACCTATAACCCGGAAGGAACCAGCAACGAATCGGCTTTGCAATCGGATACCGACTGGCTGAAGCAGGTTACTGATAGCCTGGGCGAAAACTGGGACGAAGACGCCCAAGAGAACCTCGATCGCGACAAGATTGTAGAGATAGCGGGAGTTTATCCCAGAGCTGCCTGTATTCGCCGTCTATCGGCTTCGGTGATTCTAGGGGTGATGGTGGACGGAGAAGGCAAACTGCTGGAAGAACCCGTGCCGCCTGCGATTCTCAGAAGTTCGGGCTACGCCGTTTTTAATCAGCTCGCGGTCGAGGCAGCCGCTGCCCATGCTTTTGAAGCTGCCGAAAAACCGCTCCCTTACCGGGTCCTGGTTAAGTTTGAGCCGAGCAATGAAGTTTGTCCGCCCGGAACGGCTCCTGAATCGGCTCCAGAGGCTCCGCCGTCCTGAGGAAGAATCTCACTCGGTCGAAGAATCTAACGATCGAGGTATGACGGAAATTCTCCGATCACGGTATCTGTGGGGTACTTGCGGAATTTACTCTGTCTCTCCGCCCTTCCCCGTTACTGTGATCATCCTGGATACTCCGTTTAAAGCGCATCTTCGCGCGATTGCCGATCGCCTGTTTTCACTGATCGATCGCTTCTCGCAGGCAAAGGTACTGGTGATTGGGGATTTGACGCTGGATGAATTTTTGACAGGGCAGGTGGAGCGGGTGTCCCGGGAAGCTCCGGTGATGATTCTGCGGCACGAGCAAACCGAGAGAACGCCGGGTGGTGGTGCAAATGCGGTGTATAACCTAGCGAAGCTGGGAGCACAGGTGCAGGCAGTGGGTCTAGTGGGCGACGATGAGCAGGGAATCGCGCTTCGTAATCTGTTCGTCCAGGCAGGCATCGATACCGCAGGAATTTTTGTTGATCCCGATCGCCCAACCGTTACCAAAACCCGAATTTCCGGTCATGCCCGCCAGTCGGTAACGCAGCAAATTGTCCGAATCGATCGCAAGTCCGACCGCGCTCCCCGTTTAGAGCTTCAGCAGCAGCTTGCCACCTATATTCGCCAGCACGTTCATTTCGTGGATGCAGTGGTCTGTTCGGACTATGGCGATCAAACGCTGGGGCAGCCCGTGATCGATGCGGCACTATTTCATCCCTACACAATCGTCGATGCTCAACAGCAGCTCGAGCGCTATCGGGGCGCGTTTTTGTTCACGCCTAACCTCCCTGAAGCTGAAAAAGCGGTCGGCTACGCAATTACCGATGAGCAAAGCCTCAGCCGCGCCGGACATGATTTGCTAGAGCGCACTAAAGCCAAGTTTGTGCTTATCACCAGAGGCGAAGCCGGAATGACGCTGTTCGATCGATCGGGTGTGGAGCAAACCGTTCCTGCCTTTAACCGCACTGATGTGTTTGACGTAACAGGAGCAGGCGATACGGTCGCGGCTGCGCTCACCCTGGCCCTCACCGCCGGAGCCTCACCCTGGGAAGCGGCAATTCTGGGTAATCTGGCAGCGAGTTTGGTGGTGCGCCAGTTCGGAACCGCGACGACAACACAAGCCGCAATGCAGGCTGCTCTGAAGGATTTGCTAAGCGGCAGTCAAGACGACCGCATCACCGAACCCCTGCGCGAACGAGCCGCTGCTCCAGAGGAATTCAAGAATGCCTAGCCGGAATGTTTGCTGGAATAATTAGCCGGAATACCTAGCCATACACCTGCGGCCAGGTAGTGAACAGAAAGACGACCACCGGGACGATCGCCAGCAGGAGTTCGATGATATTACCAACCATAGTCCCGACAAAAATCCCGATCGCCGCCCGAAACGCCCGCTTCAAATCCCGCTGATACAGCAGCTCCCCTACAATTGCCCCCAGCAGCGGACCAATTAGCAGCCCCAGCAGCGGGCCTCCAAACGGCAGTGCAGGCAGCAGCCCAAAGACGCCCACCAGCAACCCGACGATCGCGCCAATTTGCCCCCAGCGGCTCGCCCCCGCCTTTTTTGCCCCGTAATAAGCTGCCAGAAAATCAATGCCCAGATTTGCCAGCAGCACGACGATCGCGACGGCAAGCGGAATCCAAATTTGGCTAAAGCCCTGAACCAATCCCCAGATAACGATCGCCACCAGAATTAAACTCGCACCTGGAAGCGCGGGAACGGCTGCGCCAATAACGCCGAGGATCATAACCGTGATCAGGAGCCAGTAGAGGAGGAGCATTGAGGTAGGTGAGTGGGTGATTAATAAAGGGGGTTAAAGTTAATCTTTCTGCTTTATTTATTGCTATGTGTGATTTTTGTCTCTAATGTTGCATATTAGAAAAACTTTTTCCAATTCTTCATAGCTATCTATCCTATGCAGAAAGGCAACATTTTTATTCTCAGATTTGTTTATTAGCTCTATAAACGAATCAACATTATTCAGTTGTTTCTCGGAAAGTGAAGTAAAATCATGTGCTATCTGCTCCTTTGAGCTACTATTTACGTAGATAGTGAATTTACCCATTAAGCCAACAAAAACATCTGAAGCCTGAATAAGCAAGTTGCTTTCTGAATCTATAAAATAGTAGTTCTTGAGTTCTTTGTAATCGGCAAGGATTTGCGAAATCTTAACCTCATTGTCGAAGATATGGGTTGAGTTTTTGAACAATTGTAAGGGTCTTAGATAGAAATGCGAAAAGTCTTCTATTAAAACATGGTCTTCTTCATTCATTATGAATGGAAGTGATTTGTTTCTCCTTGCCTCTTTAAGCGTTTGCCTAAGGAATTGCAATCCAAAATGGAACTCTTCTTCATCAATATATTCGTCAAATATTAGGGTCAATCTTTCAATGAATTCTAAAACCGACTCCTTCTTGAGGTTGGGATAATTGAAATTGTAGAATAATTCTATTACCTGCTTAATCTCAAGCTTGGCAAGCTTATACAGATCATTCTTCAGATAATTTACAAAACTTAAATCCAACTGTCTTGCTATTTCTAAGTCCGCGATTGCAGAGTCAACGATATCGACAATAGACCAGTAAAGAATATTTAGACTTGAACAATGAATATATAAGTTACTATCGAAAAGATACTTCAAAAAGTAGTTCAGTTTCTCGGATTTTAGACAATCAAGGAAGTCACCCTTGGCAATGTGCTTAAGTTTTACTTCCTTAATATTTTTCTGTAAGTTTAGTTTATTAAATAGAGGTTCTATGTTCGGGGATTTTCCCTCATAAACCAAGCCGCCTAAAACAAAATTTGAGCTAAAAGGGGAATTAAAATCATTTTCCTTTACATAAAATTTTCTAATATTATTTGTTTCATCGTAGTAAAAAGTAAAAGAACTGTCAAAGTCTGCTGTTGGCGCAAGGATCTTTGCAATTGTTCTGACGTCAAAACTCATCATTTTCCGCCCCTGTTCATTCCATCCATAGCAAGTCGCGACGCTAGAAAATTGAGCAATGGTTTATTCATACTGAGCAGTGCTCATCATCTTGTTAAGTTACTCATTGATAACTAGCGCACTCACCCCTTCACTCACCCCTTCACTCATCCCCTCATCAATTCACTGCTCGATTGCTTCAACCGAGGCAAGGCAATTCGCAAGCTTATCCGAGATCCCGGCAATCCAGGTTTCATCCTGCTTGGTATAGCTGCGGGGAGCGTTTGCACCCAGGATCATAACGCCCACTTTGCCGATCGGCTGACAAATCACGCCCTGAGTATTTTCGGGCAGATAATCAAACTCGATGCGTCCGGGATAAAGGGCAAGGTTAACCAGGTAAACGGGCTTTTGGCTCGAGAGAACGCGCTGCACGATCGCCCCTGGTTTTACCTCTGGATTGTTGCCCAAAATGCCGCGCCTCAGCAGGACCCGATCGCCATACCAGACCAGGATCGATCGCGTAACAGTATTCGTCAGCAGCAAATGGGATGACCAGGCAAGCTCGGTTTGAATTGATTCAGGCAGATCTTCCGCCAGGTCAAATCCTTCTTCGCCAATGAGTTGCACAGCATCGGGTAGCTTTGGCTGAACTTGCTGCCAGATCAGTCCGGTCAAAATCAGAATCGCGCTGAGAATCACGCCCATCACATCCGATCGTGCCTGCGAGTCGGTGAGGGCAGGGGTAAGGAGCCGATTTAACATCAGCAGCGTACCGCCAAGAATGCCAACGGCGATCGGCAATTGCCGTAACACTGCATTTTGATCTTTAGCCATCGCTGCTTTTTCCGGTGGAAGTCTGATTCTTTTTATCTTACCTAGCGGGATCAGGGGATTACCTCACCTGGGCCGACGCGGCACTAAAACGAAAAATCAGGCTGTGTCATTTTGTCATCTAAAATTCACATCGCCATAACAAGGCTGACAAACCCGGCTGATAACTTATAAATCACAGGTGAATGAATGCTGCGGAGGGGTAGTGAGCTGCAATCTCTGAGCAATCCGAAAGGGTTCTCACAGCGGCTACTCCTCTTTTTCCGTCTTTTCCGTTGGATACCCCTTCGATCGAGATTCAACCAGCCCGAAGAATTTTCTGACTGTGGTTAACCCAGCGTCAGATCAAGAAACAGCATAACCATTATCCCTCCTGTCCTTTTGCATCCAGAGCCGCATAGCTTCTGCCGCGCCACTGAGTCGGAGTGCGGGTCGAAGACAGCCAGATTCGCAGCACCGCGATCGGATCAGCCAGGGGAGACAGCCAGAAGCTCCAGCTTGCATTTGCCTGGGAGAAATCGTAAGACGCAGCAATGCCCAACAGCAGGGCAAACCGGATCGCGACCAAGCCTGCATTTAGCCCAAACGCTGCCCAGATTGGGAGAGACGTGAAGCCCAGCGCGATCGCAACAGCAAACCCGATCGCCCCAATCAAAGGAAGTCCCTGAACGGCAATTAAAAACCCCAGATCGCCCCATTTCTGTGCCGGAGTGCAGGCATCTTTTAAGTCGAGCGATCGTCCCCACTCGCGCCAAGTTTCTGCCATGCCTTCGTACATTCGCACCTTTAGCACTCTGGAACCATCCAGGAAGCCGACTTTTGCCCCCAGCCGAGCTGCATTTCGTGCCAGCGTCACATCGTCACAAAAGGAATTTCTTGCGCTGGAGTAGCCCCCCAGTTGGGTTAAAAGCGAGCGACGGCAGAGAAAGCACTGTCCATTTGCCATCACGCGATCGGCTTCGCCTGACCGTTCTCCGGCTGCCCCGAAGCGATAAACCAGTGTAATCAGCAGCGCAGGCTGGAGCCACCACTCGCCCAAATCCTTCAGGATAAAGCGAGGGGCAAGCGAGATCAGATCGTAGCCTTCCTGATGAGCCGTTTTAAGAATGCTGGCAATAAGTCCGGGCTGAGGCTGGGTATCGGCATCGACGCCCAAAATCCACTCGCTGTCTTCGGAACTGTAGAGAAAGCCGCTGTGCAGTGCCCACGGGCGACCGACCCATCCTGACGGCAAGGGGTCATCGGTTAGTAGGCGAAATCGCGGATCGGCCAGCTGGGCTGCTTTTACCAAATCCGGTGTACCGTCCTGCGATCGGCTATCGACCACAATGATTTCTCGCACTTCGTAGCCCTGTCGCGTCAGCCCTTCCAGGCAGCCTCCGATCCGATGTGCCTCATTCAGCGTCGGAACGACAATACTCACCCTGCCAATCAGATCCGGCGTAGCCATTTGCGGCTGAAGCGGGGGTAGTCGTCGGGGAGCTTGCAGCAAACGAGACAGCAGAATTGCGACAGCAGGTAACTGAATTACGAGCAGCAGCAGGGCAAGGGCATTCATCCAGCCAGAGCGAGGATCTGCACCAGGGAGAAAGTCAAAAAGCAGTAGAGTTTGCACAGTTTCAGCGTTTGCGATCGGAATCGGTGAGGAAAAAAGGCGAATAAAAAAGCAATGAGGAAGTTTCCCCACTGCTCATTTTGACACCGAAAGGCTGCGTTCAAAGACGATTCGGCAATCCGTCCACAGTCCTTATTCGAAATTGAGCTATTTGGATGTAACGGCAACCGGAGTCGGATTACTCACGCTGTCAGCCAGGGAAAGAGACGCAATCGCGCGATCGCCTCCACGCTGAGCCAGCCACCAGCAAACGACCGCCGGAGCCACCCCCGTCAGTAATCCCAGACCCAGCGGAATCCAGAAGCCTGCCCCAATGCTGAGCACCGCAGCAAACACAAAGTTGCCGAGATAGACCACAAGCGGAAGTCCAAGTTCCTGACGATCGATCGAGATGGTTTGCTGACGCCAGAGGAAAGCAGCCACAGTAATATAAACGACCCCTGTGCCAAACCAGCCCGCAAAGTTTTGATAAGGCATTCCAAAAAATGCGCCGGGGGTGTGCCAGTACCAGAAGGGGAGAGCAGCCTGGCTCATTGCCGGGTCAAGCACAAAATCCCAGGAAGTGAGCATTAGCGAACCCAGAACCACGGCACCAATCTGCCCCAGCCAGCCCAGCTTGCCGGACTTGACGACGCTTAAGCCTGCCCGTGCCAGCACGTATGCCGAGAAGCCAAGATAAAACCAGGAGAGGGGAATTGTAAACGGAACCAGTCCACTAATCTTGTAGCCCAAGCCGCTGAGATAGCTGTAGTGCCCGAAGGGAAAACCTGTGCTGGTTCCCATCAGTTCGCTGGTTAGGGAGATGGACACTGCCGGGATCATAAACGTCAGCAGGTTTCGTAGACCTAACATGCGACAAGCATAGACTGCTACCGCGATCGTTGCCAGCACCATGTACAAAACGCCGCCGCCCGCCAAGCTCCAGGCATACATAGTTTGACCCGCAGGCAGATAAGCTAAAAATTCAGGGTGGGGCATGACGAGCAGGATTCCTGCCAGTCCAAATGCCATCGACACCAAATGTCCAATCAAGCAATACCGCTCGATCCGCTCCAATACACTCATCTCAGGCTCCCCGTGCGTAGACACTCACAAGTCCAGACTAATTAGTGAAATTTACAAAATTTAATCTGTCTCACGATACTACTGTAAAAGAAGTCAGGCTGTAAATTAGCAGAAAAAGATTGGGATCAGGGGGATGGCGAGTTAGGGAGTTGGGGGGATAAGGATTAATCAGGATTTTGGTGCGGCGTGAGAATTCGTGGTGGGATGTCCAAAGTCGATTAGACTGCATAATGAACATTTTTAAGCAATAGAAGCGGAATCAAATACTGTGTCGATCGCCGGAATGATTGGAGTTGGTCTTGCCGTCGTAGTCGGTTTAGTCCTGCTGGGGCTGATTGCGTTCGAGGCGAAATATCGTCAGCGTCCAGGCAACCGCTTAGAGGTGACTGCCGGGGAATGGAATTTGCCGATTTATGAGCCGGATCATTATTTGGCGATCGGCGAGATAGAGCTGATTAACCAGACCAAAACACTGGAAATCATGGTTCCGCAGCTCTGGGCGGAGGCAACCCTGCTCTCGAAGGGAAGCCTGGAAGGAATTACGACTGAAATTCGCGTGACGCCCCGCCATCCTGATGCCCCTGCCCGTCCAGATGGCTACTGGTTTGGTTATATTGTGAAGCGGAAGCCCACTAAGGCAGAAATTGCGATCGACCTTCGCGGTAAGAAATTAACTGAGCTTCAGTCGGTTTGGGTACGGGTTCACTACATTACCTACGGGCCTCAGGGACGGATTCCCAAAGTCAAACATATTATTGTGCCGCTCAGCTTCCCCAATGTCGATGAGCCGAGACGGTGGCGACCGACGACCCGCGCTGACGTTTTACCGATACGAACTCACCTGCTGACTCACCTGGATGATCCAGTGGAGATTGTGAAGCGGTACGTTATGCCTCATGCACAAGATGGCGACGTCGTCACGATCGGCGAAACGCCCGTTGCCCTCATGCAGGGTCGGTTCCGGCATCCCACCGAGATTAAACCGGGCTGGGTGGCGCGTCGCATTTGCTATTTCTTTATGCCCACTTCCAGTCTGGCAACCGCTTGCGGCATGCAAACCCTCGTAGATATTGTGGGACCGTGGAGCGTGCTGTTTGCCTTTATCGGCGGCTCGATCGCCAAAGCCGTCTTTAAAAAACCGGGAATGTTCTACCAATGGGCAGGGGAGCAAGCCCGTCTGATTGATGACGTGACCGGAACGCTGCCGCCCTACGATCAATTTATTGTGCTTGGACCCGATCGTCCGCAGCAGGTGGTAGAGCGAATCTACCAAGAAACTGGGCTTCAGGCGGCGATCGTAGACGTGAACGACTTGAAAGCAGTTAAGATATTGGCAATGACGCCTGGATTGTCAAGTGATCTGCTGAATCAGGCATTGCTCCACAATCCAGCCGGAAATGCTGACGAACAAACGCCGATCGTGCTAATTCGTCCAACAGGTTAATGCCCAAAAGCTAATCATGCTTCCCTGTGACTTATGACTTCTGCCCCTCCCCAAACTAACGTGACGATCCGTGCCTTTCAGTATCGCGATCTGGAAGCAATCACCCGGATGGTGGGTGCTGCGGAAACGAACACAGCGACCTCGACTGAAGCAACGCAGCGATTGCAGCAGTTGTGGCGGTGGTATGGGCTGCTTAAATGCCTCAGTTTGTTCCCAAACCCGTTTCAGCATTCAATTTCGGCTTACGTCGCTGAGCAGGACGGGCAGCTATGCGGCATGGTACAGGTGTCGCCCTTTAATCGGACCCGCAGTACGTGGAAAGTCGATCAGGTCTGGGTTGATCGATCGACCCTGGGCGGGCAAACCTTGGCAATGGATGTGGGCTCTCAGCTTTTACGCCACTGCTTTCAGACGATCTGGGAAGCGCGAACCTGGATCATTGAAGTCAATGTGAACGATAGCGAAACCCTTGCCCTATATCGACAAAATGGCTTTCAGACTCTGGCACACCTCACTTACTGGGAGCTTTCCCCAGAGCTCTTGCAGGCACTTGCAGAACGCAAGCACGATCTGCCCAATTTGCTTCCGGTAGGCAACGCCGATGCTACGCTGCTGCACCAGCTTGATACGGTTTCCATGCCGCCCTTGGTGCGCCAAGTGTTCGATCGCCACGTCACCGACTTCAAGAGCGGGCTAATGGGATCGATGCTGCGTCAGATGCACCACTGGATGCACCAGTCTGAGCAGGCGCGAGGTTATGTGTTTGAGTCTCAGCGCAAAGCGGCGATCGGCTATTACGAGCTTCAGCTTTGCCGTCACGGTCATCGTCCCCATGTAGCAGATATTACGGTTCATCCGGCGTACACCTGGCTCTATCCCGAACTGTTTGCTCAGATGGCAAGAGTGGTGCGCGACCTGCCCGTTCAAACAATGCGAGTTGCTTCGACTGACTATCAGCCAGAGCGGGAAGCCTTCCTGGAGCGCATTGGTGCAACCCGGATCGAGCATACGCTGATGATGTCGCGATCGGTCTGGCACAAGCTGCGAGAGTCTCGCTTCTCGCTAGAAGGACTCCAGCTCTCTGAAGTGCTGCAAGGATTCCAGCCTGCCCGTCAGCCCATTCCCGGTCGGTTTTCGCTGCTGGATTCGATCCGTCCTCAAGCATCCGAAAAATCTGACACACCGCCGCTTGATCCCGGGAACACGAACCCGCCTGAAAATTCCTGAATGTTTCTGAAAGTACCTCGAAGAACGCCTTTGCTTCCCTGATCCCTCTTTCCTCGGCTCCCTTTTATGCAGCGAATTTCCGCACTAGGGCTGGATCTGGGCAGAAAGCGAATCGGGGTTGCAGGCTGTGACGGAACTGGACTGATTGCAACCGGCTTGACCACGATCGATCGCCGCTCGTTTGCGGAGGATGTGGCACGGCTTCAAAAGCTGGTACTAGAGCGGGAGGTACAGCTTCTGATAATTGGCTTGCCTTACAATATGGACGGCAGCCTGGGAGCGCAGGCAAAGCAGGTGCAAAAATTCGCCGCTCGCCTCTCTGCTGCCCTCAATTTGCCCATTGAATTTGTCGATGAGCGTCTGACTTCAGTACAGGCAGAAGAGCTATTACGCGCCGAGCGACAAGATTTTTCTCGCAACAAAGGCTTGATCGATCGCAAAGCAGCGGCTATCATCCTGCAACAGTGGCTCGATATTCGCCGCAGCCAAAAAAGAAACTCCCTTAACTCCCTTGAATTGGATCAAGATTAAAAACCTTCGCATTTTTTCTGCTTTTATCTCTTGTTCAGGCAGAATTTGACGCAAGACCTAACCTCAGAAAGGTATAAGGAGAAGGGATAAAGAGTAGAAGTTAAGCAAACGCTCAAATTGGATTCAAATTGGAACTTGAAATGGACGATGTACCTACACTAAATCTACTGGATGAAGACGGACAGCCCGTACTTTGCTACGTCGAGCGATCGCTCAATGCAAAGGGCAAAGAGTATGTGCTGCTGCGTCCGGTAGATGCCCCCGTTGAAATTTTTGCCTGGGTGGGGGATGAGGAAGAAGAAGAAGACGAAATGCTGCTAGATGTGGACGATGCCGAGCTAGACGAAATCATGCCCACGGCAAAAGCAGTTTTAGCAGAGCAAGATTTAACCCTGCATCGGACTGCCCTGTCACTGATTGCAAGCGGTAATCTACCGGAGTTCAGTGAGGAAGACGTGATTACGCTGGATATTGAAGGCGATGAGGGTCAGGTCAACATGGAGCAGTTCCAGCAGCTTGCTTCGTTCTTCCATGAAGAGCAAGAGTATGTGGTCTGTACCCCGCTCGATCCTTTCCTGTTTATCGCTCGCCTCAACGCTGCCGGACAGCCTGAACTGCTGACCCCTGATGAACTGGTTGCGCTCCAGCAACTCGACGAATTCAAGGAGATGCAGCTTGAGCTGGAACAGCTTGCCGATGAATTTGACGATGAGGAGCTAAATTAACGCATGGTCAAGGCTTCCCGCATTCCTAGGGTGTTGTTCTACTTACTGCTATTGCCGATCGTTCTAGGAATTGGTGCATGGCAAGGATGGTCATGGTGGAGCTGGGCAAGTGCGCCCCCTGTCGGAACTCAGTCTGGAACTGCTGCGAAGCCTGACTCTAGTAAGCCCCAAACCGTTCAAATTCAAATTCCTGAAGGAACCTCAGCGCAACAAATCGGAGAAGACCTCCACGCTGCCGGGCTGATTCGATCGCTGACTGCCTGGAACCTCTGGTCACGATGGCTGAGCCAGCAGGACAAAACGGGCAGCTTCCAGGCTGGGACTTATGAGTTATCTACCGATCAGGCCATGACGGCGATCGCTGACCAGCTCTGGCGGGGCGATGTGGTGCAGAGCAGCTACACGATTCCCGAAGGCTGGTCAATACAGCAAATGGCAGCCTATTTTGAGGAGCAGGGTTATTTCTCAGCCCCGGCGTTTCTGGAAGCGGTCAAGCAAATTCCTCGCGATCGCTATCCCTGGCTGCCTGAAAATCTGCCTCATCTGGAGGGATTTCTATATCCCGATACCTATCAGTTTGGGGGGGATCTCACGCCTCAGCTTGTGATCGACCAGATGCTCGATCGCTTTCAGCAGGTCGGACTGCCGCTTTATGAAAAGGTACAGGGGCAAACCAAGTACAGCCTGCTAGAGTGGGTGACGCTTGCCAGCATTGTTGAAAAAGAAGCGGTGGTTAGCTCAGAACGCCCGACGATCGCTGGAGTGTTTGCCCGTCGCCTGCAGGAGGGAATGACGCTGGGAGCCGATCCCACCGTGGAATATGGGCTGGGCATTCGCCAGACTGCCGACCAGCCATTGACCCTCGATCAAGTCCGTACCCCTTCTCCTTACAATACCTATATCAATCCTGGCTTACCGCCGACGCCGATCGCTAGTCCGGGCGTTGCCAGTCTCGAAGTTTCCCTCAATCCACCGGATACTGAGTATCTGTACTTTGTTGCCCGCTACGACGGAACGCACGTCTTCAGCCGCACCCTAGCAGAACATGAAACAGCCCAGGCAGCAATTCACGATGGGCGAGAAAATCTTGCTCCGATGGCTTCACCCTCACCTGCAAATTCTGCTCCGGCGGCATTGTCTTCGCCTGCAAGTCGCCCTCAAACGAAGCCTCAAAGTAGCCCTTAGTCAAACTAGATTCCTGAGAGCGTTAGATTAAGAAAGGGAAGGATGAGAGAAATCCTGATTCTGTTGTTCTGGTCAGGCGTGCGCTAGATTGACTGAAGTGATTTGCATTGCTCTATTTTTGTTTCTGGAACCCGTACTATGTCCTGGGGTAAATTATTGCAGCCCGATTTAATTCTGGGCAATTCGATTCTGGCACTGACTCCTGAAGTGCTTCAGCGGCATCAGCTTCAAGGCTTAGTGCTGGATGTAGACGAAACCCTTGTCCCCATGAGTATGGCAGAAGCTTCAGATGAGCTGTGTCAGTGGGTGAATAGCATACGATCGGTTGCCTCGCTCTGGCTCGTGAGCAACAACCTGAGCGAAGCCCGAATTCGCCGCATTGGAGAATCACTCAATATTCCTTATATTCTGGGAGCCAGAAAACCGTCTCGTCGGAAGCTGCGGCAGGCAGTCACCGCGATGAATTTGCCGATCGAACAGGTGGCAATGGTGGGCGATCGGCTATTTACCGACGTGCTGGCAGGCAACCGCCTGGGAATGTTTACGATTTTGGTTGAGCCGATGGTGAACCCGATGAAAGCAGAACGGCGTTATCTGGTGCGAGATATGGAAGTTTGGTTCTCGCAATTGCTAGGCGTGTCGATTCATGAACTGCAACAAACCATGACTCATTCGGACAAGTCTTAATATTCCTTCGTTGATGCTAAAGAAAAAGTTAAGTCACCTATTATTTTTTTTGATCCCTGCTAATCTAGGAATAGCTCAAATGGGGTCAGCGAATATAAAGACCCTAACCCTTAAATCCCTGTAAATACTTTGATAGAACGACCAGTCTTTCTTACCGAAGGGCTGGTGTTCTACTTTCTGGCGTTTTTCTTTTAGCATTATTTACGCTATATCAAACGCTATTCAAAAGGTCCACGAGTTACACCCAGGCGATTTTGCAGTTTAAGCTTGCGCCAGAGCTGTGCCCCGGTCATTTTGCCCTGAAGCAACTGCTGATAGCAGTCGATCGTCTGACGCACCTGATCCGGTGTTTCGTTCACAAACTCCAAGCGGAACGATCGCACCCCCAACCCGATCAAGCGCTGCATATATTCCGCTCCGGTTTGCGCTGTGCCGTTAAACACCGTGTTGCGACAGCCTGCATCTGCCTGAAGCAAATGCTCTGTGCCCACGCGATCGCGCAGCTTCACTTCTGCTTTTTCGCAGGGACGACCGCAGTTTGTAAAATCTGTTCCCTCAGAGAGAAAGGCGCAAAAGACGCAGTGTTCCATGTGAAACATCGGGATGTGCTGGTGAACCGTCACTTCCAGCCAGTTTGGCGGGCAAGTGTGAAGCAGGTCTTCGAGCTGTGAAATATTCAGGTCATAGGAAGCCGTTAGCCGTTCCAGACCGTATTGCATCCAGTAATCTGCCGTCAGCGCGTTCGCCACGTTGAGTGAGAAATCGCCAATCCGTCGCTGGTCGGCAAAATACTTCAGGTGGTCATAGTTTCGCACCAGATAGCCGTCTGCCTCAGACGATCGCACCTGCTGAAGAATCCAGTTTTCTCCCGGTTTTGTGATTCGCGGCGGCGCGACAAAAATCTGAGGCGGCAGGCGGTTTGCTGCTGGAGAGTCTGCGATTGGGAAACTCCGTACCATCTGCACTGCCTGACGATAGGCGTGGGGATCTTCCAGTTCGCAGTAAATTAGCTTGCTACCGGATTCCAAAACTGCCTCTAACTGCCCCAAACGACGCACCAGCGGAATCAGCGTTGGAGTCGTCACAGGCGTTGCGATCGGCTCTGGCAACAAATTAGACAACGTTTGTTCAGTATTGAGCTGCCAACGACGGGGCTGAGTGCGCTGCTGTTCAAGCTGAGACACTATTTCGCGGCGCAGACGGTTCAATTCGCTCATAGGCAGCATTAAATTGCCTTGGAGATGGCTCGTCAGTTCGCCTAGACAGAACGGTGTATTGCCCAAACGCCCAAACTGCTCGCGTAGCCGATCGAGCGTCAACGGCTGTTTTTCCGCAGCGACGAGCAACATCGCAGACTCAACCTGCACAATCTGCCCCTGCTGATCACGAGCGATTACGGTCAACGAGCGACCCAGTTCCCCCTGCACTTCCAGATCGATCGATCGCTGAAATCGAGGCGTTTCTCCCGCATAGGTTTGGCGAAGCTGCCGATCGAGTTCTGGGTCGCTGGTTTTCCAGAGTCGATCGCCTGGATGAATTCGCCGCCAGTTCAAATCATTCCGCCCAAAGGTAAGAATGGCTTCTGCTCCGCGCTGCTCGACGGCATAGATGCGTCCGCCTTCTTCTTTTTGTTCCGGGTGTCCGCTATCAAAGACCACGCCATCTCCGGGCTTTACGGGAGCTTCTAGCGTCAGCATGATTTGCTCCGGGCGAATTTTTGTCACTTGTCCCAGATAAACGCCGCGCTTTTTGCCGAATCGAGCGTGAACGAGTTCTTGATTGTTAATGCCCCGCAGCCATCCGGTCGAAAGCCCGCGTGAAAAAGACATTTCCAGGTTATAGCGATCGGAATCTGAATAGAAATTAGTCTGCGTTTCTGTAAGCGACTCCATGACGCGATCAAGTGCCTGTCGATAAGTGCGCGTCACGTTTGCCACATATTCAGGAGCTTTTAAGCGTCCTTCGATCTTTAGGCTGCTGATGCCTGCTTTCACCAGATCGGGCAGCACCTCCAGACCCGAAAGATCCTGCGGACTAAGCAAATATTTTCGATCGCCCAGATTTACCTGTTCTCCATCTGCAATCAGCTCGTAAGGCATCCGGCAGGCTTGCGCGCACTCGCCCCGATTTGCCGATCGCCCACCCAAAGCCTCGCTGGTGAGGCATTGCCCTGAATAAGCAACACAGAGTGCCCCATGCACAAACACTTCCAGCGGCAGGGAGATTTGCCTTTCGCCAAGCTGCTGCTGAATCTTGCGAATTTCCTTCAGCGAACATTCTCGAGCCAGTACCACCAGTTCGCAGCCCAGGTCTCTGGCAAACTCTACCCCGATCGCGGTTGTTACCGTCATCTGCGTCGAAGCATGAATCGGAAAATCGGGCGACAAATGGCGAATCAGCCGACAGATGCCCACATCCTGCACGATCGCTGCATCCACTCCTGCGGCAATAATGCTGCGAAGATACTGCTCTGCCTCGCGCAACTCCTGCGGAAAAATCAGCGTATTCAGCGTCACATAGCCCTTTACGCCGCGCCGATGCAAAAACGCCATCAGTTCTGGCAAATCTGCCTCGGTGAAGTTTTCTGCCCGCATTCGCGCATTAAACCGATCGAGTCCAAAATAAATTGCATCTGCGCCGTTTTCTACCGCAGCTTTGGCACATTCCCAGTTGCCTGCGGGAGCAAGAATTTCGGGTCGTCTGAACTGGGCAGGCGTGGGAGAAGTCAGGAATTGCAGGTCAGCCATCATAGCAATCGATCGCGCTTCGATGAGACAGGTCTTCTGCCATCATATCGAGTCAGTCTGCTCTATGGTGACTGCTGGGTAGCGGCAGTTCGTTCTGACTGGCTGGCATCAGTTCCAAACTATCTTGCAGGCAATGCTGAAGAAAATCGAAAAAAGGTCTTGTCAAATTCGGAAAGCTACTGCTATCTTTATAAAGGTGCTGAAGCCGGACGCGGGCTATTAGCTCAGGTGGTTAGAGCGCACCCCTGATAAGGGTGAGGTCCCTGGTTCGAGTCCAGGATGGCCCATACGGCGAGGCACTGTAAAACACAAGGGGGTTTAGCTCAGTTGGTAGAGCGCCTGCTTTGCAAGCAGGATGTCAGCGGTTCGAGTCCGCTAACCTCCATCGGTTCCAGGGTTTAAAACGAAGGGCTTCCCTAAATTTTCCCTAGATCACAATTAAATAAAAGCTGTCTATCTCAATCGGCGCAATTCTTTCAGCCTCTAGCCAAAGCGAGGTTGCATTTTGGTGAGCGTAATTTGCAATAAGTATTTATATAGATCAAACTGCGGACACCGTTTCAGGTGATACGTTTTGTCTTAGCTCCACGGCTAATATCTCTCGATTGGGGTGCGGCTAGAATTTAGGGGACGTTACACTCATGGCACTGCTCGATCGTGCCCTCCCTCCAAATGGCGCGTACTTGGACACCAGAAGATCGACAGAAACACTCTGAGTTAATGCGATCGAAACTACTTGCCCGTGAATGGGAGCCGTGGAAGCATACGGTCGATCGATCGCAGCAAATGCGCTGGCGGCTGCAAGGTGGGCATAGTCCCGATGCAAGCTAAATTCGGTAGATGATTATGGAGAATAAACGCAGATGCCCAGATAGACACTAGAAACTCGTCAGAAGCAAGCTGAGCTAATCCAACAAGTCAGACCTTGTAGCCAATCGACCGGACCAAAAACTTGCCAGGGCAAGCGGCGATCTCTGGTGGTGACGGTCTGAGCCGACTATCCCTATTAATCTCACTTAGTGATTGGGTGAAACCAAGCTGTATTCTTGGCACCATCGTATTCAGTTCTGATTTGGTTCTTGCAGCATGGGCAATCAATAGGTATGCCAGTGTGCGGAATATGAACATCCTTGCCACAGTAAGGGCAATTGTCTGCTAGGAATAAAACAAATTCTTTCAGGAAGGCAGCAAGTAATCCCAATATCAAGATAGAGACCAAAAAGATAGGTCCAACTCCACCATGAGTCAGCGCACCACTCAGGATGGTAATGACCCAAGCAACTCCAACGCCGATTCCTATCAAAACTCTAACAACCAAGTTTGCCCTTTCAACCTTGGCTTTAACAGGCTGAGGCTTTTGACTTGGCTTGTAAATTGGCTTATGAATTGGTGCATGATTTTGCTTAAGCGTGGTCTTGCCCGGCTTTCATTGAAAGCCACACTTGAGGCAGGTTAGCCGCATCTTGCCAGCGCCAATAAAGCCACCGGCTAAACCCAGTAGTCCCAGTAAGACTGCTCCTGCAATCGCTTTGCCGCCACTAAAGCCTTTCTTGTTCACCCCGATCTGAGTAGACGTGCAGCGAGGACAGCGCACAGGATCGTCCTCCGACTTCTGGGAATGCGGCATGACGCGATTAATCTGCTGAGTTTGGCTGCTTAATTCAATAGGAGGTGCAGCCAATGCGGATGCTGTTGGTGAAATTGGTGGTACTGGAGGAGCGAAGCCTAATTGAATCTCTTCAATCCAAACAGGTATGTCCTCGCCGATTTGTTGACCGCAAACCTTAACGGTTGTAATGCCCGGGGGTGCTAGCTTATTCAAACCTCGCGCAATGAAGCTAACAATCTTCTGCTGTTCCGGCGGCACCAGAAGCAGGGGCATAAAGCGGAGTGCCGCTGTCTGTTCCCAGGTCTGCTCCTTCGTGCATCTTCTCAACGCCGGTGATGGGGTGAGCTCGCATTCCGAAGTTAGAGGTCACTGGGATTCCTACCACTTCCCCACCGTCATAGATGCCGGGAAAATCCACATTCACGACTTGAGCAGGTGTGGAACTGCTATCACCCTTAAACGGGTTCACGCTGCCGATCGCGTCCGTGATGGCGTTCTTGAGAACGATCGCCGTACAGACCAACACAAATAACCCTGCACTGGTTAGCCCCTTGGAGCGTAAGCCATCTGTAAGGTTTGATGTCTGGATACCCCGCTGTTTGCGGCGGAGAACACCATTATCGTACTTTATAAGTCTGGTTCAGTTCCATTTCAGTTAACCAAGCTGCTAGCAAATGGCTCGAACCTATCTTGAATCAAGACATTAGAGCAATACATAGGTAATGAGCAGAGTTGGTTTTAACTCTGTTTACGCATCGTATATCAAATTATTCTCTACGGTTGAACTGCAAATCATGGCGGAATTAGAAAAAATAGAGAATCAAGTACAGACCCCATACAACTACCCATCCGAAGCCGATTACATACAAATCTTGGAACGATTTGCTCTCTATAGCGAGCGTGGCTGGAAGGGGAACTATCTCGGCGATCCTCAACTGGGTTACTTTGGCGATCCAGACAATGACGAGAGCGGGATGCGCTCAATGGGCAACTACATCTTCACGACCAGTTTGCTTGCCAGCGATCCAGCCTACAATCCTAATATCAGCGGTATCGAACAATCAGTCTTGCTCGATCGAGCCAAATGCTGTCTCAATTACATGACTCGCAGCCATGTGACAGGTGATATTCCCTGTGGCAATGGTCGCCAGTGGGGAAATGCATGGCAGTCAGCCTGGTGGACAACCAAGATGGCGTTGGGAGCGCAGTTAATCTGGCACACACTCAGCCAGGAGCAGCAAAGGGCAGTAGAACGAGTTGTAGTATTTGAGGCATCCCGGCATTTAGACCGCATCGTTCCCAGTGGGTTGGCGGAAGATACAAAAGCTGAGGAAAATGCTTGGGATACAGAAATTCTGGCAACCGCGATCGCTCTATTTCCGCAGCATCAGCAGTGCGAAGGGTGGCGAGAAAAGCTGATTGAATTTAGCCTTAATACCCTTTCGGTTGCTCAGGATCATCACTCTCAGGTGTGGGTTGATGGTAAACAACTGAAAGAGCAGGTCTACACCGTTAACATTTATTCAGACTATACTCTGGAAAATCACGGAGCCTACCATTTTTGTTACGTTGCTAGTCCCCTTGTGTCTGTTACCTGGAGTTACTATGCTCTACTAAGCACAGGACAGCCGATTCCAGAAGCACTGTTTCACCACGTTAAAGATCTGTGGAATCGAGTTAAAACCACTTTTCTAGACAATCGCTTTGCTTACATCGGTGGAAAAGACTGGGCTCGATATACCTACGGACTTTACTTCATCGTGCCGGTGCTGGTCTTATTGCAGAACAAGTATGAAGACACAGATGCTCGGACGATCGAAGTCTCCCGTATCTGCACCTTGGCAAGTGAACAACAAGACAACCAGGATGGCAGTTTTTTTGGTCAACGAGTCACCCGCAACCGATTGTTCGGTCAGAGCGCGAAGTACGAAACTGATTGTTATGCCGATTTAGGGCTTGCTTACTTGCTGCACCGCCGGTTACAGACCACTAAGCAGATCACTCCGCCCCAGGAATTTGCTCAACGGATTAGTGGTCGCACGATGGGACAGGAAGCTAGTATTTGCTGGGTGAGAACCCCAGAATTGTTTGCATCGTTTTCCTGGCGAACACTAACTGATCCTTTTCCAATTGCGCTATTTATTCCCAGCGGTATGGACAACGCCGCAGAATGGACAGCTAACAATCTGCTAGGCAGAGTTACTGTTTTGGGAATACAAAGTGCAGTCTCCATTCGTTCGATGCAAGCAACAGGTGACGGCTTTATTGTTAAGGGAACGATTTCATATCGTTCTAGACAACGAGAAGCCTTTGTACATGAGTTGTCCTATGAGGTGAGACCAGGGCAAAAACTGGCAATTGTAGAAAGCCGCTTTATTGCCCGCAGTAAGATTATGGTAATCGCACAGGAAGGTCTAAGATTGGCGATAGCCAACGATCGCTTCAATGACTACGAGCGCCATTTCAAATGGGATACTGGCAGTGCTACGATTAGCTTCGATCCCACGACTCAAGCTCAGAATCATCAGAATCAACTTAAATCTGGTTTATTGGCTCGCTTGCAGCGCAAGGCGGTCAAATTACTTAACCTGAGAGTGGTGAATTGGCAAATGGGACAGAATTGGGTGAATGTAGATGACAAGTTGGGAATTGTTCAGCTTCATAATTATCAGCATCAGACCCAATGTGAATGGTTCAATCTAAGGCAAGAACTCGATCGCAACACTCCCAATAGCTGCCTTCACTATGATATCCTCAACTACCCCAGACCTACTTTGCGTCCCCAAATCAGGCAATCAAACGAGGTTTTGCTGCACACTAAGTTTTTGGTTGTAGCAGGGACTGCCGCAGAAACCGAAGGGATTGCTCATTCTTCCTCGATTGATCGAGTACGCATTGATTAACGATGATCATTAGGGCGGGTTTTAAAGGTCTTGCCGCCCCCCGATGAATTGCTCTACAGTTTCTGATCGAAATAATGTAGCCCACTCCAGTCGCTTCTCTGATTGTGCGATTGATATCGCTAACTCACTCCGATCGTTGATCATTGCTAAGCTAGTGTGCTTCCAGTTCAGCCCGTCTAAACCCATCAAAGCAGGCAGGAATGCCCAGACTAATATCTTGCTGCTTCTTGCCAATCCCATTTTTTGCGCGCAATGTCGCCCGAAGGTGAAGGGCTTTGCCGCGAATGCCAACACGGACAGGAATCGCGGCAGCTTTCAGCCGTTGATTAATTTGGGCGATTGCTTCCCTCTCATGCACTTCCCTAAATTTTCCCTAAAAAGTGCAGCAACAGTAGGCATTTTACGACAGTTTGAGACGATCAAATGCCAAGCAGAAAAGTGGCTGAAGCCTCGTGTTTCATAGATTTGAGCAATTTTTGAGCCCAAAGAGCGTCTGCTTTGTAAGCAGGATGTCAGCGGTTCGAGTCCGTTAACCTCCATTCAACAAACTGAATTTGCAATACAATGCTTTTCTTCATTTGAGGAAGTGACTGCTGTTGTATTGCAAACTCGTAAAGCGATTACTGTTGGTTAAGCCGATTGCCAATCGCTAATTCGTGTTTAAAGGGGCAGTCCTTCAGGAAGTCACACGCTGAAAAGGCTATATCCTAGAGCGATTAGACCGATTAAGCTCACTAAGCCCAATCCCTGACGGAAATAGTTAACACCTGAGAAGAGTTCCAGCCATGCCCAGCTGTATAAAGTGCCAAACCCGACTAAGCCTGACAGAATTCCAATCGTGCCATTTGGAGCCACAAAATGGAGCAACGTGGCTGCTGTTCCAACGAGGATTGGCAGGTTGGGCGGCTGAATAATCACAATGTTGCCGTTACTGTCGCGAAAGATGCGATCGAACAGCGATCGTTCATTTGCCTGAGCGGACTCGAAATCGCGATTGAATTGAGATGACATTGGCTTTGCTAAGAAACGACTAGATATGATGTTAGTGCGGTCTCATCAGGCAGAACCTATATCAGACGTTAGATTAGCGTTTGTCCGCAGGTGTAGTTAGTGAGGCGTTAAGCCCCGTAGTCGCATTTGAAAAAATTTGCTGATATAGCACGAAACTCCCTTAGTCCATCTCTAGGTTAGTACTGGCTAACTCATTGCAATCAAGGTAGCCATCCCTTCGCGCTATCAGAGTTTTTCTCTAGTCGCAATACTGATGCTGCTTATCAATTATCTTTCCAAACCTCATTCCAGGCATCTTGAAAAGCGGGAGCCAGTTTCTTTTGAAATCGAGACTCAAACTGCTGACGAAAAACTTCTGGCAGATTGAATAGAAAGATTGTTTCAACTCCTTTAGGGAGAGCTTGAACAGAAAACGAATCTCCAACGGCTGGCAGTAATAGTAACTGGGTATCCGGTTTGAGCAGGTAGCTGAGGGAAATGAGACTGACCGGATAGTAGCTGAAAGCATCAGCAATGATGAGGGGACGATCGCTTTCATTAATTAAATTAGCAAGCTGATGGTAATTAGAATTCACATCTTTATTCCACCAGGTATTTGCCTGAGAATAGACCCCACAAGAGAGAATTCCTAACAGAATTAGCAGAGAAAAAACCAGCTTTGCAAAGCTAGACTTCCATTTTTGAGTTTCGGTTAAATAGGCTGATAGCAGATAAACGACTGCGAGTTGTAAGCCAACATAGCAAACAATAGGATATCGAATGACGGTGAGCCGCTGTCCCCCTAGCAGAAGATCTGGAAGCCATAGTATGAGGGCAGTGCTGCCCACAAAGGTGAGGATAAACCAATAGATTTTCTTGGGTGCATTGCGGCAAACCACAGACAGGGCATAACCTTGCAGAATCAAAATTGGGATTGCCAAAATATAGGCAAGGGAGTCACTAAACTTAGCGTTGAAATCAACAAAACTGCGGCTAAAGTTAAACGCTAAGGCTTGTAGATAAGTTAGTGGTGCTGGCGAGATCGAAGTCCAACTTGTTGTCGCACTCAGCGTATCCCTCGATGTAATGATGAAGGATATCCAGGGAATAAAAAATAAAGCGACCAATAGCAGCGTGATGAAACAGGAAATCGTGCGTTTTCCCATCTGCAAGGGCAGTTTAACAAATCGATTATCTGAATCTACAAATAGAACATAAGCAAAATGACCGACCGCAACACCCAGCGTAAATAAAGCAGTGTAAGAGGCAACAAGCATTGATACGCCATACCATGCCCAATTGCGCCAGGAAGAGGAACGGATTGCCCGCAGCAGCAGCGCACTACAGACAAGCGTGAGAACTGTCCAGAAGCCAAACTGCCGCACTTCTTGTCCAAATACCAGGTGAAACGGGGAGACAGCAAACAGGGCGATCGCGACCCATCCGCTTAAGCGGGATTCAAATAGTTCCCAACAGAGCCAGTACACCGCCGGAAAGATTAATAGGCTGAGCAGGGCTGAGAAGCTGCGAGTCACTGCCGGAGCCGTCCCCCACCACTGTGCCCAAAACCGCAGCAAGAGGTAATAAACCGGGGGGTGCTGCACATCTTCTGTGCCTTTTCGCACCACCATATCGCCCAAAGTCAAATCCGGGACAAAACGCTGATATGCCAGCAGATCGGCAGGTTTCGCCAGCGTACCTTTAAAGATGTCTTCGTTGAAGTACTTTCCGGGACGAGCCGTAATCACCGTTGAGGTATAAGCTTCGTCGTGCCAGTACACTTTGCGATCGAGGTGGGCAAAGCGAAAGCAAATTGCCAGCACCAGTAGGGCGATCGCGATAAAACGCACCTGTTGGAGGAGCTTTGGGTTTTTAGGCGGGGGTAGGGGCTTTCCTGTCACAGCAAAAGTTCCTGCAAAAGTTCCTGCGATAGCTGGTGAGCGGAGAGTGTTGGAGGAGTGTGAGAAATCCTACATTGCCCCTAAATTCCTCAATGCTGGGGGACTTTGAATTCTGAAGGAAAGCTAGACTTTGAGGACTTTGAAACTGAAAGGAGAGTGATTTTCCCACAGTTGGGACAAGGGGGCAGTTCGGGTCACAATCAGATTTGGGTCACAACCAGAATTGTTCAAATATCCTCTAAACTACATCCGCTCCAGTAAACTACATCCGCTCCAGTACCGGAATTCCTAATAGAGTAAGTCCCTGTTTGATGGTTCTGGCGGTGAGGTCAGAGAGAATAAGTCGAGAGGTGCGAAGCGGTTCTTCTGCCTGCAAAACAGGGCAGCGATCGTAGAACTGATTGTATTTCTGGCTCAGCTCAAAGAGATATTGGCAGAGGCGATTGGCATGGAGTTCGGCTTCTACATCGCTCAGAATTTGGTCGAATTGCAGCAGGTGTTTTGCCAGTGCCAGCTCGGTTTCTTCTTGCAGGACGATCGGTGCATCGACTCCCAGCTTAGAAAAATCAATTCCCCCCTTGCGGCTAATGCCCTGCACTCGCACATAGGCATACAGCATGTAGGGGGCCGTGTTGCCCTGAAGTGCCAGCATTTTGTCATAGCTAAACACATAGTTGCTGGTGCGGTTCTGGCTCAAATCAGCGTATTTCACCGCACTGATGCCCACCACCTGAGCGACGTGGTTGATAAACTCCTCTGATTCCTGCCGTTCCTCCGCTTGCAGCCGAATAACGAGATCTTGCCTTGCCCGATCGATCGCCTCATCCAGAAGTGACCTGAGCTGAACCGTTTCACCCGATCGCGTTTTAAATTTTTTGCCGTCCTCGCCCTGCACAAAGCCAAACGGCACATGAACCAATTTCACCGTATCGGGAATCCAGTCTGCCCGCCGCGCCACCTGAAACACCTGAGCGAAGTGATTTGCCTGCCCGGCATCGGTAACGTAAATCATGCGATCGGCGTGATCTTGCTGAATCCGGTAGCGCAGGGCTGCCAAGTCGGTCGTCGCGTAGTTATAGCCGCCGTCCGATTTCTGAATAATCAGCGGTAACGGATTGCCGTCCTTATTCATAAAGCCTTCCAGAAAAACGCACTTTGCCCCCTGATCTTCGACCAGCAAGCCAGCTTTCTCCAGGTCAGCGACGACTCCAGGCAGCAGCGGATTATAGAAAGATTCGCCCCGCTCCGTAATGTGAATGTCGAGCAGCTTGTAAATCACTTCAAATTCCTGGCGCGACTGCTCACAAAGCAATTGCCATGCTTTAACGGTTTCGGGATTACCCGATTGCAGCTTCACCACTTCAAGCCGAGAAGTCTCCCGGAAAGTTTCATCCTCGTCAAATCGCTGTTTTGCCTGTTTGTAAAATGCGGTCAAGTCTCCCAGATCAAGGGCTTCGGGCTGCGTCAGCGCCTCTGGATACGCCTCACGCAAATAAGTAATCAACATTCCAAACTGTGTGCCCCAATCGCCTACATGGTTGAGCCGCAGCACATCATGCCCCAGAAATTCCAGCACCCGTGCAAAGCTGTCGCCAATAATGGTCGATCGCAAATGACCGACGTGCATCTCCTTAGCAATATTCGGGCTAGAAAAATCTACGATCGTCCGCTGGGGTTCCTTTGTTTCAGGCACACCCAGGCGATCGTCGTTTTGCATCTGGCGAAGCTGAGATTCCAGGTAGGCAGGCTTGAGCGTCAGGTTAATAAATCCGGCTCCTGCTACAGTAGGCGGCTCAGAGATTTCGCTGACACTCAAGTGTTGAATGATTTGCTCGGCGATCGATCGCGGCGGCTGCCCCAGTTTCTTCGCAAGCGACATTGCCACATTTGCCTGATAGTCGCCAAACTTTGGGTTGCTCGTTGGCACTAGCACCGGGTCGGTTCCTGCTAGCTCATCACCAAAGGCGGCTACCAATGCCTGCTCAAACTGCTGCTTTAACTGGGCGATCGTCGCATTCATCATGTCTCACCTGCCAAAACTACTGCCGCTTTTGTCTCTTTACCAGGATAGCGATCGCTTCGCGCTGCCGCCTCTGGCGGGTCGACTCTCTATCATTCAGCACTTTGGCATATTTGGGCAAGGTTAATAGACTTGTTCTCCGCCCCGATTGCTTCCACCGCTTGATGATGGGAAGGCAGTGTGATCACATCCTGGATAAATTCTCTCAAAAAGCCGCAATTCTACGGGACAATTGGTTCTCTTTCTGTTTTGCCTGCCGCGATTTCGGAAAATGCACGGAAGGAAGGAGCAGAATTGGACTTTTATTGTGAAATTATTCTTCGCTCTGTCTGAAATACCTGCAAAAGGCATATTTCCATGAAGCGCGATGGGTGTATTTCTACCATTTCTCAAGAGGCTGAACGTCATTTATGGTTGCCAGCATCAATTCTCCCGCTCAAGCCGTTTCATCCGTAGTTTCGTCAATCGATCTCATTGCAATCGCGAAGCAGTTTCGCAGCGATCCACAGCAAATTAAATTAATTCAGTGGCTTCAGGCATCAACCGGGCAGCAGCGACAGGCAGAATTCGCGCAAATGTGGCGTAACGGGGAAGAGAAAGGGACGATCGATTTTGTGCAGGTGTTTCGGTTTTATCAGGGTCGTCCGCACCAAAACGCTGCGCTGAAATGGCTTCAGCAAACTAGCCAGCCTAAAACCCTGGAAGGATTTGCCTGCATGTGGGGACGGATTCCTGCTGCTGGGAAGAACCGGGAACTGCGCCTGAATGTGCCCTACTACGAGCAAACCAACAATCTCTACGAGCCGCAGCGCACCTGCAACACCTCAAGCTGTGCAATGGTAGCGCGATTTCTGGGCGCGAAGATCTCGGGCGATGATGCCTATTACCAAATCGTTCGCAAGTACGGTGACACCACCGATCACGGGGCACAAACCAAAGCTCTGGCACAAGTCGGCATCAAATCGACCTGGAACACCAACCTCGGATACGATGACCTCGATCGCTCCCTGGAAGCTGGATTACCGATCGTCATTGGCATTCTCCATCGTGGCACGCTGCAAAGCCCCACTGGAGGACATATGATTGTCGTCGTCGGCAGAACACCCAGTCATGGCTACATCTGTCACGATCCTTATGGCAGTCTGCTTGACCCAAACGGCGGCTACACGGGCGCAGTCGAAAACGGCAAGGGCGTTGTCTATCCGCGATTCGTGCTGAATCATCGCTGGTTAGTTGAGGGTGAACAATCGGGCTGGGGCAGGCTATTCTACGCCCATAAAGCGGTTTCGTGAGTAAAATCAGGATTCTAGTGAAACGGTCCTGCTCGGAAGTCCGCGAATTATGCCTGTGAGGAATCAGGAATTCCCTGCTTGAGGCGCATACTGATATCGAGCCAGGTCGATCGCGTAATCGGGGCACTGCTGGAGATAAAATCAACCCCGGTTTCGGCAACCGATCGAATCGTTTCCAAAGTCACATTTCCTGAAGCTTCAATCTTGATCCGATTGCTGGTCGATCGGATTTTTTGTACTGCCTGACGCATCTGGTCGGGCGGCATATTGTCAAGCATGATGATATCTGCGCCGTGCTGCAACGCTTCCTCGACCTGAGCCAGGGTTTCGGTTTCGACCTCGATCGTTAAAGGATAGGGAATGCGGGTGCGGATTTGCTCGATCGCCTGGCGGATTCCGCCTGCGGCAGCAATGTGATTGTCCTTAATCATCACGCCATCGTCTAACCCCATGCGGTGATTCCTGGCTCCACCGACCTGAGCAGCATATTTTTCGAGAATGCGTAAGCCCGGAGTCGTTTTGCGCGTATCAACCAGTTGGGCAGACAAATCGGCGATTTTATCAACATAGCGACTGGTTGCCGTGGCAATTCCGCTCAGGCGCATGGTCAGATTGAGGGCAACCCGCTCACCCGTCAGCAAAGCGGCAAAAGAGCCTGTGATGGTGGCGATCGTTTCTCCCCGGTTGCACCGCTGCCCTTCTGTCCCCCGCGACTCGAATTGAATGTTCGGATCTAAAAGCCGAAACACCCGTGCGGCGATCGGCAGTCCAGCAACGATGCCTGGTTCTTTGACAATCCACTGCGCTGTTCCGGTTTCAGCCGAGGGAATCAGGGCTTGAGTCGTTCGATCGCCCCGTCCAATGTCTTCTTGCAGCCAGCTTTGCAGCAGGGGATCAAGCACAATCGGCGGCGGCAAAACGGCAGAACTTGTATTTAGCATTGGTACATTCCAGCGATCTCCAAATCCGCTACTTAGTGAGCGGGGCTAATCATCTGCAACGCCTGCTTCACCATGCCGATCAGCGTGTGATGAGCATCCTCAGCGTCCTGCAGCGTGTGATCAAATGTGACCCGTAGCGGCATTTCTGCTCCGTTCGACTCGACCAGTAAATCCATTCCTTCAGCGTCGATTTTCTGCATCCGGGCTGCGGTGACATCATCCACGCTGCCAAACGCCTGAGCGTAGAGGATTACAGCATCCTTGTGGTCATCATTCATGTGAGCGCAAATGCGATCGCTAATGGCTGGAGAGAAAGCGTCAGACATAAAAGCTCTGGTTTTGAAATGAGGTAAACAATGGACAGAATTTTGCAAAACTTACTGTCAGATGAACTGAGCTACGATTAGCTGCCGTGCAAAAAGAAAACGGTAATCCGAAACAGGCTGCTGGCAATAAAACCAATCAGAGCCAGGAAAATCAGGACGTTGACAGCATCTTTCAGCTTTTGCATGAATTCCGCAGCACAAGCAACATCCTTACATTATCAAACGGGTTGTCCCGACCGAGAAATTTGCAGAATCTTTTCCAGCCTAATCTTTTCCAGCCCAATCTTCTCCAACCCAACCCGATCGATTGGCAGCCCCTACAGCGCATCCACCATCAGATGTGCCACATCCTTCATCGTGTACTTTGCCTGCCAGCCCAGCCTTTGCTTTGCTTTGGCTGCATTGCCGCAGCTCACGGCGATATCCGTGGGGCGAAACAAACTGCGATCGACTTCCACGCGATCGTGCCAGTCTAAACCCAGGTAATCAAACACTTCAGCCACAAATTCCTGCAAGCTATGGGTCTGTCCAGTGGCAATCACAAAGTCGTCCGGTTGCTCCTGTTGCAGCATTTGATACATGGCCTCCACATATTCCGGCGACCAACCCCAGTCCCGCCGAATCGAGATATCGCCCAAAGACAGTTTCTCGGCTCGACCTGCCGCAATGTCTGCCGCTGCCTGCACAATTTTTTGCGTCACAAAGCGTTTGGGACGCAGAGGCGATTCGTGGTTAAACAAAATGCCAGAGCAAGCAAACAGATTGTATGCCTCGCGGTAGTTTGCCACTTGCCAGAAAGCCGCTGCCTTTGCCACTGCATAGGGGCTACGCGGACGAAAGGGAGTCGTTTCATCGGCGGGTGCTGTGCCCGTATCGCCAAAACATTCGCTCGACCCCGCATTGTAGAGCCGAATTGGGGCATTAATAAAGCGAATCGCCTCCAGCAGATTGAGCGTGCCCAGCGTAATGCTTTCCATCGTTTCTACAGGCAGCTCAAACGAGAGTCCAACCGAGGTTTGCCCTGCCAGATTGTAAATTTCATCCGGCTGCACTTTGTTAATTACCTGAAGCACGCTGCGAAAGTCGTTGAGTGCCATTGAGCAGGTTTTGACGCGATCACGAATTCCCAACCGTACCAGATTGCGAAACGTAGAAATTTGGGCGTCCCGCGATGTGCCGACCACAGTATAGCTATGACTCAGCAGCAGTTGAGCTAGATAAGCTCCGTCCTGTCCTGAGATTCCGCAGATAAGGGCTGTCTTCACCATAGGTAGGGCAATCCGTAGGGCAACTTTATGAGGTTAAGAGACGGTTTGACAAGCGACCGTGCTGGCTTCGATCGCCCCTCTAACGGGTCAATTCTAGAAGGAACCGACTTGCTTTCGGGTTTCAAAATTTCCCAGGTTTAGGAATTGAGGGGGCAATGCTAAGGGAGCAATGTAGCACCTCGAACACTGCTCAAATCACCTCTCAGCCTAAAGTGCCCCGATCAACTCACTGGGCAACAAATTGCTTCTGTTGCTCCTCGGATTTACGTTGCCACCCCAGCTTATTATTCGGGTGATGCGGTTGATTCTCTTGTTCGAGCAGATGCTGGATTGAGCGTAAACGAGATGGATTTTTCAGCTTGAGGCGCGATCGACGGTTCAAATTGGGGAAGCTGAGGTTCAGCTTTGGGGCGAAGTTCAGCCACCGGGCGAATATCCGGCGGCAGCGTAGGGGCAGGAGCGGTAGCCTGTTGAACGGGAACTGAAGCAGCCTCAGACGATGAAGAAATCGATTGCGAATCGCGCTGACTGAGATTAGAAACGATCGCCAACGCTGCCCCAGCCAGCAACAAAACGGGAAAGGGCAAGCTGTCTAGCCCATTCGACCACTGGTAGAACTGCGCTACACCAAAAAACAGCACCACACAAACCAATAAAAGCGGCATTTCTGCTCCTTTGCTCCTGCCCTGAGCTGATCTAAGCCAATCGGCTGCCCGTGCCCATCGATCGAGCCATGTCGAGCGTATCGCCGATCGTTTCACCGTCATGATAAGCCGCCAGCAGCACTTCGCTGGTTTTGCCCCAGGCGATCGTTCCCGTGGCATCGATCCCGATCGCACCCAGGTCGCGGTTTCGCTGATGTGCCTCCCGGAAGGAGCGATCGAAGGCACCAGAGATCGGCAAGCCATCGGTGGTGCGAATCACAATACGGGCAGCAAGGCACTCTTCGATAATGTCTTCGCCAATTCCGGTGCAGCTTACGGCAGCGTCGGCAGTGGCATAATTTCCAGCAGGCATCGCAGAATCGCTGACTCGTCCAATTCGCTCAAAGCCTTTTCCGCCTGTGGAAGTGCCTGCGGCAAGCTGCCCAGCGGCATCGCGAACTACCACCCCGATCGTCCCGCGTCCGGCCTCGCTCACCAGCTCTTTTTCGGCAACCACGCCCGCCATCGCTTTGTCAAAATTGCCTTCACGCTCCAGAATCCATTCCTGAAGCCGCAGCTTGGTCAGGGGATCGTAGGCAGGCAGTTGCAGTTCGCGCACCAGCTCCATTGCGCCATTGTCTGACAGCACGCGATCGTCTGAGCTCTGGAGAAACTGCGCGAGCTGAATTGGGTTTTGCACTCGCGACACGTTGATAATGCCGCTAAAGCGTTGGGCATTGCCATCCATTAAAGAAGCACTCATGCGAATCTGCCCGTCGGACTGAAGCACCGATCCGGTTCCGGCATTAAAGCGGGGATCGTCTTCTAGAAGCTGACAGCCCAGAATCACCGCAGATTTCGCATCCAAGCCCGACAGCAATTTGTCGTAAACCGCATCGATTACCTGGTAGAGCGACTGACGCACCAAATCCGCTCCTTTTTCCCCCTTGAGCGAACTGCCCGCACCTCCATGAATGATGAGCTTGGGCTGTCCATCTACGATCGACATCGTTGAAAATCCCCTGGTTAAACCCTATTATTACGCCTCTGGATTGCTACGCCTCTGGCGGAAGCCTGTGATCGAAATCCTAATCGCTAATCCTACCTGGAAATGGCAAAGCAAACGGTAAACGAATCTGCATCTGTCACGCTTCCAGTATCTGCTTCGTCTGGCTTTGTCGATGGGCGTCGTCGCCGACAGCGATCGGAGCAGTATTTCACCTCGTCCCAGCAGTCTGCCCATTTTTTGCGCCAAGCAAAGGGACGACCGCACACAGGACAGATTTTAATCGGGAGATCAGATTTCGATCGCGATTTTGCCATCGGTTGTTAAAGATTCCGTTGATTCATTTCGATATTGATACGTCATCGATCGTAGCGAGTAAAAGATAGAAGATATCAGAGAGCGAGATGGTTTCATCTCAATTTCCAATTTTGAAGATTCTGAATTTTTGATCTATATTGATGCCACATGATTTATCGGGCATACGAATTGTGCTAATGGAGCCTGCGGGAGCTTTGAACGTGGGATCAGTAGCTCGCATTATGAAAAACATGGGGCTACGACAGCTGGTGCTGGTGAATCCACAATGTGATCCCCTGGGTGACGAGGCAAGGAAAATGGCGGTCCATGCTGCCGATGTGCTGGAAGCCGCACTGCGAGTGCAGACCTTACCAGAAGCTTTGCAGGACTGTCATCGGGTTATTGCCACTACGGGTCGCAGTGACACAACGCTGAAGATGCCGCTAGAGCCACCCCGAAATGCGCTGTCCTGGCTGGTTCCTGCTGATTTCCAAACGGGTTCTTCAGCCAATGCTGCGCTCATTTTTGGACGGGAAGACCGGGGACTCACGAACCAGGAATTGAACTATGCCCAACGGCTCGTCTGCATCCCTGCCAGCTCAGAATATGAATCGCTCAATCTGGCGCAAGCGGCTGCAATTTGCTGCTACGAGCTTTATTTAACGCTCAAGCTGCCGTCCTTCTCAGCCCTGCCAGCAGTTCCTCCGACGATCGCTGCCGCTTCAGAACCTCCGCCAACGTTTGAAACTTTGGAAGCGTACTACCAGCAGTTAGAGGCACTGCTGCTGAAGATTGGCTATCTTTATCCCCATACTGCACCTAGCCGGATGGAAAAATTTCGCAGACTGTTGGGGCGATCGCTCCCTTCTTCAGAAGAAGTGGCAATGCTACGCGGAATCTTGCGTCAGGCAGAGTGGGCTTTAGGGCAAGAAAAATCGTCTGAAGCCCCCTGAATAAGTCTGCTTGAACTTTTGTGAAGCACCGTTTTGCTCCAAAGCTGCATCGTTTAATCTTGGAGGGCTTATATCCTCTCGCAGAAATTCCTCCATATCCTCTTCAAAAATTTCTATGCGTTAAGTGCTTGTCAGATTCGTAAATAACGATTAAAAATAAACAGCGAAACTCTAGATATAGCGTTAAGGTTCGCTTAAAAATCTGCTCCGGTAGGATAATCCGCTCAGCATTCATTCCCCTAGAGTACTGCTACCAGCGAGAATTCCTTATTCCAGGCGCACTCCGCTAAATGTAAGAACTCTCTTTATCTACCTGTTGTCGAGGTATTGCCCGTGCTTGAACCAAGCTATCGCCCCCAAGAGTCGCAGCGTCGTCGCCCATCTCGCCGTCGTTCTCGCCGCGTGTCGCCTGCTTCGGCTTCAGAAGTTAAATCAGAGCAATCGACAACTCGTTCTTCGCCCGCTGTTGGGTTTAACCCAAACCGAGCCAAACCAAGCCGCCCATCTTCTCCGGCTCGTTCGATGCCTGCTCGTCCGAATGAATTATCTCGGCGATCGCAAATTCCGGCTGACCCAGCTCTTGATTCAGTTCCCGGTTCACAGTCGCGTCGAACGCGCAAACCTCACCCCAAGCGTCGCCCTACCCCTCCTTTAATGCAGGGAATCCGGCTGCTGATTCTAGGCGTTGGAATTTGGGCAATTGCCGGAACTGCGCTCTCAATTTGGGAACCCACGGTGCGATCGGCGCAGGCAAACCAGGAAAACGTCGCCTCGGGAAGCAGTAACGCCCAGGCAGCTCCTGCAAATACCTCAATTCACAATGCCTTTAAACCGGGTCAAGAAATGACCACACTGGCAGCCAGAATCCAGCCTTTGACCAAAGACCTGACCGATCTCGCGCCCGGTGTCTTTCTTGCCGATCTCGACAGCGGCAACTACTACAGCCTGAACGGAACAACAACCTTTGCTGCCGCCAGCATGATCAAAGTGCCGCTCCTGATTGCCTTTTTTCAGGATGTTGATGCGGGCAAAATTCGGCTCGATGAAATGCTAACGATGCAGCAAAACGATATTGCAACGGGATCAGGCGATATGCAGTATTTGCCCGTTGGCTCAGAGTTTACGGCACTGGAAACGGCGACCAACATGATCGTGATTAGCGACAACACGGCAACTAACATGATCCTGCGGCGACTGGGCGGCATCGAAGCTGTAAACCAGCGATTTAAGGAGTGGGGCTTAGAGCAAACCACCGTTCGCAACGTGCTGCCCGATCTGGAAGGAACGAATACGACCTCTCCTAAGGAACTTGCGGCGGTGATGTCGCTGCTGAGTCAGGGTGAGCTGCTGTCGATGAAGTCACGCGATCGTGCAATCGCGATTATGCAGGGAACGTTAACCGATACACTGCTGCCTACTTCTTTAGGGGCAGGGGCAACGATCGCCCATAAAACAGGTGACATCGGCTCCCTTGTCGGCGATACAGGGCTAATCGATATGCCCAGCGGCAAACGCTATGCGATTACTGCGATGGTGAAGCGTCCGCACAATGACGATCGCGCTCAAGAGCTAATTCGTCAGATCGCCGCAACGGTCTATGATTATCTCGACCAGCCTACTGCCCAGACTGCCGCTGCTCCAATTTCTTCCACAGCACCCGCCGAGGCTACGACACCAGAATCTGCCCCGGACGCACTCAATGCTGCACCGTCTGAGGGAGGTGTACCCGCAAGTCCCAGTCCTACCGCTCAAGAATGATCCAGCAGGATGGGTCATTGCAGGCTTTTTTGCTTACAGGGATTGACTCAGGATTTTCGTTAAGATGCCAGGTGGCTATAGCCCCGCCAGACGGCAACGAGCAATCCCTGTACTGCAACATCAGTCGCAGCAGCCTCGATCACGTTGTAGTTTGGGTTTGCCGGCTTGAGCGTGACTTGATTGCCTTTACGATGATAGTACTTCAGCGTTGTGCCATCTCCGTTGACCCGTGCTGCGACGATCGCCCCGTTTTTGAGTGCCTTCGGGTCTTGCACAGGACGCATAATGACCACGTCTCCTTCGCCAATTAAGGCTCCAATCATACTGTCTCCCCGGACTCGCAGTGCGTAGTCCCCCGGCTTGAGCAACGAGCAGGAAAAGTCTAGCTGTTCGACAGAGTCCGTGTAAGATTCAACAACAGAGCCAGCAGCGATCGCTCCTAAAATCGGAAGTCCCTGCGGCTTGAGGATGCGAATCGTTCTGGCCCTACCCTCGGTCCAGTCGATGTATCCTTTGGCTCTCAGATGTTCTAAACGACTTTGAATTGGAGCAGGAGATTTTAACCCCATTGCTCGCATCATTTGCCGAATTGAAGGGGAATGCTGATTTTCTTTGATGTAGTCGACCAGCCAGTCAAAAAGCTGCTGCTGGACTTCTGTTAGGGATTCCATAGGTTGATAGGTTGGTAGGCTGGTTGTAGGACAAACAGATCATTCCTGGAACAGATGTACCACTAAACTGCCGCCTTTGTCCAGTCCTTCAGGGAATTTCTTTTTTGTAGATTTGTATCACCAGAACGGTTTGGGGTCTGCATCGAAGGCGATCGTGCGAGCATTGCCCTGCCAGACAGTTCAGCCAACTGTCCTACTTCAAGTCCAGCAAATTTGGCTTTTTTCAAGGGTAAACCCCTCGGTTCAACCGACCAATTGCTAAACCTACTTCTACCTAAAGCGTAAAAAATCGGGATGCTGGCAGGATAAAACCAGGTTCATTGAGATCCGTTATGCCCCTTTGCTCTGGCAAGGGGCTTTTTTAAAGGCAAAAGGATCTACAAACTTTCCAGGTATTCCAGCAAGTCAGCCATTTCTTGAGGACTTGGCTGAAACTGAGGCATTGGCGGGGTAGACCCACTCGTAACTTGATGAATAAGACCAATTCGCGACTTGCGAGAAGCAACGCGATGCAGATTTGGACCAACCCAGCCACTTGCATCAAATCCGTGACAGCTCGCACAGTTCATCTGAAACATGACTTCTCCCCGTTGGGCATTGCCAGCATGAGATAGGACATCTCTTACATAGGGATCAGCATGGCGGAAGTGATGAATGCCAACAAAAGCAAGCACGACCAGAAGTAGAACAGCCAACAGCGTGATAACTGTTCTTTGCACCGTCGGCTCGGGCGAGGTCGCTGTAAGGGGTTTTTCCAAAAGCTCTTTAGTCAAGAGAGGCAAAAAGGGAGAGAACGGCAAACAGGAGCTAACAATATATTTTAGGAATTTAACTTACTTCACGTTATAGCTAAGCATATTTTAATATTCCCAGCTCTTACTCAGGAATCAAAGCTCAGCAAATGCAGGCAGTCTTGTCACCACATTACCTGAAAGCCTTGCTCTACTTAAAGTTTACCGCTTTCTTATTTTATTTTACTCAGGATATTTTAAATTGAACCCGTCGCGGAGATTATGAAAGAAGACTAAAAACCGTTAAGAAGCGGCAATGTCGCTTTGTTTGCTAAAATTCAAACGGAGATAAGGAGATAAAGCTGTGGTAGAACCGTTACTTTCTGGCATTGTGCTTGGTTTGATTCCTGTCACCCTGGCAGGATTATTTGTGGCTGCCTATTTGCAATACAAGAGAGGCAACCAGCTCAATCTTTAGTCCCCGTTGCGAGTCTAGACTCGGTAAGACGCTAAAGAAGGCTCTGCCAATTCTTGCCCTCATTCGCTTGCTCTTGTTTGCCCGCCCTATTAATGCGAGGGATCCAGGGAGAGTTCAACCACCGCTTGACTCTCCCGACTTTTCAAATCTCCTCTGAAACAACCGACGATCGAATCCGATCGAGCAGTGCATAAAACGGCTGCCAGTTATCTTCCTGGGTAATGGGTTCCCAGATGGCTTCGATTTCGGGACGAATAATAACTGTTGCCGGATTGTGCTGACTTAATCGTTGGGCGATCCGGCTTATTTCTGATTCGGGTAGGCTGTTCAACACCTGATGGTAAAACTGCCGCCAGCGATCGAGCAGACTTTCCACCGCATCGGTTTTGTCGCCAGGAGCCTGAGTGACTGCCAGGTTAAAAATATTGGTTGCGGCGTCGCGCCAGGAGCGATCAAACTGTTGCCGCAGTGCCAGGAAGAAATCGTGATAGCCTAGCTTGGTTTCAAAGAGAAGCTGCAAAGTCAGATGCAAAAGCTCATCGGCAACTTCTTCGGAAACCTGATCGAAACCGATCTCAAACCCTAATTTTCGCAGCATCCGCTGACGGTAGGTGTGCTGATAACGATCGTGATAGCGATCGAGGGCAGCTTCCATGTCAAATGGATCAAGCACAGCTTTGAGCGGCACTTGCAGCATTTGCAGATTCCACTGGCAAGCGGCGGGCTGGTTCGCGTAGCAGTAGCGTCCGTAGTAGTCAAAATAGGCGGCAGTAAACTGTGGGTCGTACTGCTGAATAAAGGCATAGGGTCCGTAGTCGAAGCTTTCGCCCGTGACGGACATATTATCTGTGTTGAGAACGGCATGACAAAAGCCGACCGACATCCACTGTGCGGTGAGATCTGCCACTCGCTCGACCAGTTCGGTATAGAACTGCAAGTAAGCGTTTTCCTGTCCTTTCAGGTGGGGATAGTAAATTTCCAGAACGTGATCCAGCAATTTCTGAATCAAATCTTTGCGTCCGAGATGGTGCAGCCGCTCAAAGGTGCCAAATCGAATATGCGATCGAGAAAAACGAATCATCACAGACGATCGGGTCGGAGACGGTTCATCACCGCGCCATAGCCCTTCTCCGGTTTCCACCAGACTGAGACAGCGCGAGGTTCTGACACCCAGCTGATGCAGCATTTCCGCCGCCAGCACTTCCCGTACTCCGCCTTTCAGGGTCAAGCGTCCATCACCGCCTCTAGAGTAGGGAGTTCTGCCCGATCCTTTTGTGCCAAAGTCGTAAAGCGCACCGTCAATCCCACGCACCTGCCCATAAAGAAAGCCGCGCCCGTCGCCTAACTGCGGGTTATACTCCCCAAACTGGTAGCCGTGATAGCGCATTGCCAGGAATGGAGAACGCCCCTCAAACCGCCCAAACGCCTCAATGAAATCAGCATCGGTCACCTGCTGCGGGTCGAGCCCAAGCTGACGCAACACATCATCGTTACGAAACCGCAAAATCTGTTGGGGAAACTTTGCCGCAGCTACCCCATCGAAGTAGTCTTCCCCTAACCGCTCAAAGGCGGGCTCATAGGGAAGTGACAGAATTGAATTCCCCGATAAATTCGCAGAACGATCGGCAGGCATATTGACAGACATGGACGACACACCAGACTTTAATGAACGACTTTGATGAGCAGCAGGGCTTTGCCCCTTCTTTCAGTCTAGTGTCCGATCAATTGGCTCAACTAATGCTTTCTGCTGACCTTTTGCCACAGTCTGAAATTGGGCAGGAAAAGCAGTTGGGAAAAGTAGTCAGGCTAAAGTAGCCAGGAAAAGTAAGCAAGAAAAAAGGGAGAGCCATTTGGAAAACTCTCCCAACCATCAGGGTGCATCTACATAACAGATTATTGCACTAAAGGGGTGAGGGGCGTAACCCCCTATTTAATTTTTTTCTGTAAATCTACGAAAAAGTTTCACAGGTAGGGGAAATTTTTTGCCCTAAGTCACTCTGCTTGCTGTTCCGGTTGCTGTTCAGCATACCCCGATCGATTCAATTTCCAGCCTGGCTTAACGACCTGACGGGCACGGGCGATCACCAGCGCGTCGTGGGGTACATCTTCAGTCACAACCGAGCCAGCAGCGACGGTCACATCTGCCCCCAAGGTCACGGGCGCGACCAGCACACTATTTGATCCAGTTTTGGAACGATCGCCGATCTCGGTTCGGTGCTTTTGTACACCGTCATAATTTGCCGTGATTGTACCTGCTCCTATATTGACCCGATTTCCCAAACTCGCATCCCCCAGGTAGGAGAGATGCGCCACGTTCGTTTGCTCACCCAGCCGCGAATTTTTCAGCTCGACAAAGTTTCCAATTCGGCAGCCTTGTCCTACTTCCACATGACCGCGCAAATGGGTATACGGACCAATCCGGCTATTTGCTTGCACCCTGCTATCGCTTACCACTGAAAGCAGAACAGTAGTATTCTCACCAATCTCGCTGTTTTCAATCAGGCTACCCGGACCAATCCGACAGCCCGATCGAATCACGGTTTTGCCGCGCAGATGGGTTTGCGGCTCAATGATCACGTCCGGTTCGAGCTGCACTTCAGTATCGATCGTAATGCTGCCCGGATCGATCAGCGTTACTCCGGCTGTCATCCACTCCTGCTTGATGCGCGTTTGCAGAATCTCATAGGCATCGGCGAGCTGCTGGCGATCGTTAATGCCGAGAATTTCTTGATAGTCTTCGACATCCACTGCCATCACGGGCGAGACTGCTGTCACGGCATCGGTAAGATAGTATTCCTGCTGATTGTTGTTGCTCTGAAGCAGGGGCAATACTTCCGCCAGCTTTAACCAGTTAAAGCAGTAGATTCCGGCATTAATGCGCTGGTTTTGCCGTTGAGCAGGCGTACAGTCCCGGTCTTCTACAATTTGCGTTACCCGATTTTCGCTATCGCAGAACACTCTGCCGTAGCCCTTGGGATTAGCAATCTGAGCCGTGAGAATAGTAGCAGCGTTTTGATGCGTTTGATGCGTTTGAAGCAAAGCACCGAGCGTTTTAGGACGTAGCAGCGGCACATCGCCATTAAGTACCAGTAAATCTCCTTCAAACCCTTCCAGGTGAGGAATGAGCTGCTGAACGGCGTGTCCAGTTCCAAGCTGCTCTCGCTGTTCAACCAGTTCCACATCCGGTACATGGGCGAGAGCCTGACTCACCTGCTCTGCCCCATACCCAACAATCACCAGACGGCGGCTCGGCTGAATTTCTGTCGTGCCGTCCAAAACCCTTTCCAAAAGCGATCGTCCACCAAGAGAATGCAGCACTTTGGGCAAACGAGACTTCATCCGAGTCCCTCGCCCTGCCGCCAGAATTGCTACCGCGACCATTCGTAATGCTTGCCTGCTGAGATCACATCCAACGGAGTATAGCTGGTTCTGACCCGATTTCAGCAAGGGCAACCAAAAAATTGGCTGGCTTTGTCTGGTTTTTACGCTCGCTGAAATGCCCGCACCAAAATTCCTTGGCTTGGACTGAGCAGCAGTGCCAGGAAAAACAGCACCGACGCAACCAGAACGATCGCTGCACCAGAAGGCAAATTGTAGTAATAGCTGAAATACATCCCACTCAGGCTCGACACAGTGCCGATCGCCCCACCCACAAGCATCATCTGATGCAGTCGCGGCACGAGCAAATAAGCAGTGGCAGCAGGCGTGATCAGCAGCGACAGAACCAGAATGACGCCGACTGCTTTCATGCTGGCAACAACAGTAAGGGCAAACAAAATCATCAAGCCTGTGTCAAACCAGTTGGTCGGCAAACCCGTCGCCTGTGCCCCAAGCGGGTCGAAGCTAAAAAACAGCAGTTCCTTATAAAAAAGAACGATCGCCAGCAGCACCAGGACAGCGATGATCGCCGTATCCCGAACTTCTGACTGAGTCACGCCCAGAATATTGCCAAACAGAAAATGGTTCAGGTCGATTTTGTTGGACTTCTGGACGACCGTAATGAGCGTCACTCCTAGTGCGAAAAAGGCAGAAAAGACAATGCCCATTGCGGCATCTTCTTTGATCGGCGAGCGGGTATGAATCCAGCTAATAATCACCGCACTTAGCAACGCCGCTACAAACGCCCCCAAATACAAATTTGCGCCCACAATAAAGGCAATCGCTAGTCCGGGCAGCAGCGAGTGACTAATTGCATCCCCCAGTAACGCCATCCGTCGCACTACCAGATAGCTGCCAACTACCGAACAGAGGACTCCAACAATAATTGCGACCACGAGCGATCGCTGCATAAAGCCGTACTGAAGTGGGTCGAGCAAGAGGGAAAGCATAGAAAACGTTCGATATTTCGAGCAGTAAGAGGGTAAAAACTGTGATCCGAACCCTTCCCCTGGCAGGTCAAGTTTGGGAGAACCCGGCTCGCTTCAGGATTCTCAAAGTCCCGCAAAGTTGGGGAATTGGGGGGCACGGTAGGGAATTTGAGACTTCTCAAAAACGCTTTCCCATCAAGAAACTACGCAGCCTGTTTGCCAAAGAAGCTTACATGACCGCCGTAGGCACGAGTCATATTTTCAACCGTGAGCACTTGATTCCAATCGCCGCAAGCAATCAGTTCACGATTTAGCAGCAGTAGCCGGTCGAAGTGGGTAATTGATTCGCCCAGATCGTGATTAACGACGAGGACGGTTTTTCCGCGATCGGCAAGCTGCCGGAAGATGCCAAACAGCAGGTCTTCGGTCTTTTGGTCGATGCCGACAAAGGGTTCATCAAAGCAAAATACATCTGCTTCCTGTGCCAGAGAGCGGGCAAGAAACACGCGCTGCTGCTGTCCGCCCGATAGCTGACCGATAGGCCGATTGCGAAACTGCGACATTCCGACTCGTTCCAGTGCTTCGGCAGCCGCCTGCCGACTAGTGACTGAAAACCGATTCAGGTAGCCCATTTTGCGAACTCTGCCCATCAGCACCACATCCCAGACCGTTGCCGGAAAGGTCCAGTCAATCTGCGATCGTTGGGGGACATAAGCAACGCGCTCTTTCTGGTCGGCAAGGGGGCGATCGCCATAAAAAACGGAGCCAGACACCGTGGGAATTAAGCCCAGCATGGCTTTGATCAGCGTACTTTTGCCTGCGCCATTAGGTCCAAAAATACCAACCAGGTGTCCGGGGGTCATCGTAAAGCTGACATTCTGAAGTGCCCGGACAGACTGATACTGAACGCTCAAATGCTCAACTGCGATGACGTGGGGTGCAGTCATAGGTCGAGCAGACCGACGAGCAGAGGATTGGAAGCGGGCAGTCGGGTGTAGGGCAGTCATAAGCAGCAGCGTGAGGAGGAAAAATGAGAAGAATATGAAAACGCAATATGATCGAATCTACCATAGATTATGAAACCAATGTGAAAAGGCTGTAGTCCGTCATGGGAAAGGAACTGATGCAATCAAGGGATAGAGATAACGGACGGTTTCGGGCAGGAAAAGGGGCAAAAGCTCTATCTCGCTATATGCTTCTTTGGATAGTGATCGGGGTAATGGGTTTAACCGGATGCGGTTCAAATCAGTCCACAGCCGAGGACGGCAAGCCAAACGTCGTCTCGACCAGCACCATGATTAGCGACTGGACGACTGAAATTGGCGGCAGCGAAATTGATCTGACCAGCATCTTAAAGCCAGGAGATGACCCACACGTTTATGAGCCAGTTCCAACCGACTCCCAGGCAATGGAAGAAGCGCAGCTCATCCTCTACAACGGCTTTAACCTGGAACCGGGGCTGATTCGTCTGCTAGAAGGCGCAGGAGCAAACGCTAAAAAAGTGGCGGTCGGAGAAGTGATCAAACCGCTAGACCTGCAAAAGGATGGGCAAACAGTTCCCGATCCCCACGTTTGGGGCAGTGCAGAGAATACGATCGAGATGGTGCAGGCAATTCGGGACGCGCTGATCGAACTCTCGCCGGACGATCGCGAGCAGTTTACCCAAAATGCCAATCGACTCATCGTGGAACTAGAGCAGCTTCATACCTGGATTCAGCAGCAGGTCGCGACAATTCCGCCCGATCGCCGTAAACTCGTTACAACCCACGATGCCTTTCAATACTATGCGCGTGTCTATGGCTTGACCGTGCCAGGAACCCTCATTGGCATCAGTACCGAAGAGCAGCCCAGTGCCCAGACGGTTCAAAAGTTAGTCGAGTCAGTGAAAGGCTTGGGGATTCCCAGCATCTTTGCTGAAACCACGATCAATCCGCAGCTCATTACCACCGTTGCCGAAGAATCGGGCGTGAAATTGGCTCCCCAAAAGCTTTACTCCGACTCGATCGGTGCACCGGGCAGCGATGGCGATAGCTACATCAAAATGATGGTGGCAAATACTAAAGCGATCGTCGAAAACCTGGGCGGACGCTATACCCCGTTTACCCCACCCAGCCCATCAGCCGAGTAAAGCTCATCGAAGCAAACAGGAGAAATAAGCCGCCGCCGATCGCCGTCAGTTTCTGTTCGGAGACGCGCCCACAGAAAAACTTGCCGCACTGCACTGCAATCAGGGCACAAAGTGCGTGACCCAGAATGGCTCCCAGCGAAACGCCTATCGGATGATTTGCCGCTGCCAGCGCAATCGTCGTGATCTGGGTGCGATCGCCCCATTCCCCCAAAAAAGTCAGTCCAAACGCCTGAGAGACAACCCCCAGCGATCGGCGCGGCTTGATCTTGGACTCGGCTTCCATCACCGTTTCGGCGGCTTCCTGCTCTTCTGCTAAACAGCCATTGGGCGACATTTGGCGAGCGTCGTAGAGCAGCTTTAGCCCAAAGCAGAGAAACAGCAGAATTTCGCCCCAGCGCACGTAGATTTCCGGCAGCAGAGTTGCGAACTGTCCCAGCAGCACCGAGAGAACGGTCATTGCGGCTAATGCTAAAACTGCACCCAGAAATACCCAGCGACGGGGGTGACGCATTGCCAGGATTGCAGAAACGAAGAACGTTTTGTCACCCAGCTCGGAAACAGTAATTAGCAGCAGAGCCGCAGTAAATCCGGTTAACATCCTCAGTTGCTCCTCTCGATTCAGTCAGTGATCGACGTCACGGCTGACGGAGCGTGATGAGGATAAAACACTTCACCAGCTCACATCAATTTGTGAACTTAGTGAAGGTCTCGCTAATCAAAAACTTTTGCTTTTGCGTTTGAGCCAGGTTCATCACCAGTATGTTGACTCAAACTCACTTAGCTTGCAGAGATAGTCGCTTCCTGAAGCAATTCAAAGGTCATTCAGAAGCAAACTCTAAAAGCCAGCAGCTACTCCCCTTCATTTGTTTCTATCCTAAGTCCTGGGGCAGAGAAAGTCAAAGTTCAGGACTGCGACAGGTAATAGCCTTTTCGATAAACCCAGGCAATTTGATCCGGGTCAAGGCTTTGAGTCCAGGTAGAAAAATCGGGTTCACGTTTTCTGCGCCGAATGGTTTTGCGGCTAACCTTCAAGCGACGAGCAAGCTGACTGGCAGAAATAGCTGTGGCTCCCGGTGAGAAATCTGCTTCCAGAAAATCGACGTAGGCATCCCAGAAGACAAACAGGCTAATGAACAGCAAAAAAATCACGGACTCTGGACGCTTGAGCACGTCTGGTGTCTCCAGCAGATCATCAGAGCCGGACAGGTCAGGAAAAGGAGAATTCGCAGCCGCAGCGTAGGACACTTCTTCTAAAGGTTGTGGAGAGGCTGGCGATCGCGTATCAAACGCAGAATGCTGAACCGTAAAGCTCTGCTCATCTTCGGTTTGAAGCTCTGTTGGAGCGTCGATCGGGGCAGGGGAAGCAGGCTCTAGGGATTCCGGGAAAGAATTAGAGGCTTGAGTCACAGAATTTCTCCGAGGCAGGGGCAAATCGGACAAAAGCAGATCGGGTGGTTCAGAAAAAGAGGTATCGAGCAAAGACGGCTCGAAGGAGGAAGGAAAAGGAAACTGAATCGTCTGCCGCCAGTCAAGGTGAGTCTCCCCTTGGCGACGACTATAAACCATGATGGTTTGAATCGACTGAACATTCAAGACGCTTAGAATACGCTGCAAAAAGGCGATCGCTTTCTCCTGATCAAGAAGCTGCTGCGCCTCCAGCAAAACGTGCAAACAGCGATTCTGACGCTGGACTTTTGCCTTGACTCCGTGCGATCGGGTTACGTAGTTCAGCAGCGTCGCAATGGCGATCGAATGACCTTGTTGAGCAAGCGCAAGGATTTCCTGCGACAACATAGTATGACCCTGAACAGCAGCGCGGAAAGCAAATTTTCCATCCATAGCATACGAGATTCGGCGACCGTTCACGCTAATTGCCGATCGCACCTTGCAGCAAAATGGCGATCGCATTGATCACAGTTTGGGCTGAACCCAGGAAAAAGTCGCGATCGATCGTCTCTGGGGTATCGCTTGGCTGATGGTAGTGGGGATTGCGAAAGTTTGCAGTATCCGTGACCAGCACTGCACCGCGCCCCGATCGCCAGAAAGGAGCATGATCGCTGCGAACCAGGTCAGGCGTAAAGCGTCCCATGGTGGGAACCGATAGCGTTAACACCTGCGGCAGGTTTGGCTGATTAGCATCGGTAAAACTCTGGGTCAGGGCAGGATGGCCCTGATCGCCAATCACCCCCAAAAAATTACCGCGATCGGTGGGTGGGGCAATCGGCAACACACTCGGAAAAGTTTGACAGCCAGGAGTTTGGCAGGCGTAGCCCAGCATATCGAGAATCACTGCCCCATCAAAAGTTGGCTCCGACTGAAGCTGCTGCACGTAGGCTTCACTGCCTAGCAGACCTGCTTCTTCAAGGTCAAAAAAGACCAACCGCAGCGAACGCGGGGTTTGCTTTTGCTGGAAGAGCCTGGCGGTTTCCAAAAGGGTTGCGACTGCGGTGGCGTTGTCGTCTGCTCCAGGGGAATCTTCGACTGTATCGTAGTGTGCGCCCAGCAAAATCACGCCAGCAGTTGAGCCATTTCCAGGACGCTCTGCCACCAGATTCACACCACCCTCGCCAAAGGGCTGCTCCTGCACCTGCCAGCCTGCGGACTGAAGCTGCTGCACAATATAGCTGCGGGCACGGGCACGATCGGCTGCCTCATGCCGCACAAATGCCAGTTGCTCAACATCGGCAATCAGGCGATCGGAATTCGATCGAGGCAAGACAAGGGGCATATCGCTAGAGACTCGAAACGGCGACGAGTACTCAACTTCTCTGGCAAGGGGAAGGAATCTTTGCGGGTGCAGTCCCCAGCCCAGCAAAACGGCAGCGATCGTCACCAAAAACAGCAGCACTCCAAGCCAGCGTCGCCTCATGGCATTCCTCCCGTTGATTTGCCGATCGAGCCGATCGTTCAAGATATTGCCGCTCTGGAAGCGGCTTCATCGTCTAAAGTCTAAGATCAATCTCCTGTAATAGGGTGTGATTCAGCGATGATCCCCTTGGGTAAATCTCTCAATTCTGGGGACAATTTAGCCTGGGGTAATGGAGCATCTGGAATACCTGTTAAGCAGCCCAGGGAAGGCATTCAGATATAGAATTTTCACTCATCGTTTCAATGGTATCTTAATGGCATCAGCGCAAGTCCTTTACTCTTGCTCTGGCTGAGCGAAAGACGATTCAAACAATCGCTTCACGACTTCGCTTGCCGATCGAAATCCACCATCAAAATAAACGCCGCCGATCGTTGCTTGAAAGGTCGCTGACAGCATAGCGGGGTCGGGCAGGGTGTCGCTGGCTTGTTCATCGCTGCTGAGGCGCAAAAAACGATCGATCTGGAGGAATTGAGCAATCTGGCTCAAGGTTTCCGGGTTGACAAGCTGACTCAACCAGGATTCGAGGTCGTCTGCCTCGGAGTAGCCATAGCGAATCAACAGTTCGATCACGACCATTTGAATCAGTCGATCGCCCAGGACTTGATAAACAGTCTGATTGCCCGGAAGCTGATGCTCGATCGCGTAGGCGGGGGTTGTGAGTGCCTGTTTCAGGATCTCTTTGTCGAAGAAGAAATAGCCGAGATTTTGTTCGATCGCCATGCCATTCCCAAAAATTCCTCAAGCGCGAAAACTTAGCCTTGATGCAGCAAACAGGCAGCCGGAAACACCAGATATTCCAGGAAAAACAGCTTCCAAATGAATTGATAAAACTGGGCGATCGATTGCTTTTCGCGTAAGTCCACACGGCTGCTTAACACCCAGAGCGCAACCAGAGCCAGAACGTGGGTGGGGATCAGGAAAAGGGCACTGACATTCGGCAGCAATGTACCCGCCACGATCATGCCGCTATAGCAAAGCGTAATGACCCAAAGTGCCAGCTTGAACACCGCCTTTTGTCCCAGCCGCATTGTAAACGTAGTGATGTGGTAGAGCCGATCGCCCTCTAGATCGGGAATGTCTTTGAAAATCGCGATCGCAAACGTGAACACCAGCACAAACAGCGTCAGTGCCCAAACCGGAGCCGGAACCCCAAAACTGCCGCCCAACTGCTGATTAAAGTGCAGGAATAAACCCAGATTCACGATCGCCCCGCGCACCGTAAAAATGCAGACCGATGCCCAGAACGGAAACCGCTTGAGCCGGAACGGGGGCAGCGAATAGGCAGTTCCGATCGCCACGCTGAGCCACACGGTCGCCAGCAAAAACACACCCTGCACCGCAGACAAACCCAATGCCAGCAGTCCGGTCGTCAGAACGATTGCCTGTGCCTCTCGGCGGGAAAACTCGCCCGATGCCAGGGGCAAATGGGGTTTGTTGATGCGATCGATCGCCACGTCCTCAAGCTGATTGAGTCCCACAATGTAGACATTGCCACACAGACACGTCAACAGGGGCAGCAAGGGCAACGATAGAGAAGCAGGATTTAGCGCAAAGGCGATCGCATACAGTCCAAAAACGCTGAGCGTCGTGCCAATGATGGTGTGGGGACGGCTGAATTTCCAAAAGGCATAAATCCAGGGAAGGCGTTGCATTAAGTTCGATCGAGACGGGCGGGGTGGCGAAATCTGGCTCATGGAGTTGTTTTTGGGGATCGGCATGATTCTACGAGATTCCAGAGCCGGATATGCGATCGTGGCATAAAAAGATGTTGAAGGAATGGAAGTGAAAAGGGGCGAGGGGTTAGGGTTTGGTAGCTTGGAGTAAGCCGAAGCGGACTAAACCTCGTTCGTAGCCGCGTTTCATCAGCCCCAGAGAGAAAGCAGCTTGGATCGTAGTCCAACCAGAGAGGAGTAAGCCGACGATTGCTTGAGGGGTGAAGGCAGAGTCGATCACGATATCCCAGAACGGGGCAACGGCAGCAGACCAGTCGGCGGTTTGGAGATTCTGGAATCCGGTCTCGCGGGCGATCGTTTCGTACTGCGGCAGGGAAATGACATAAGGCAGACAGTAGACGCGGTAGATGTCCTGCAGGTGCTTTTGTTCGTCGGGGGTGAGGGGCTGATTCCCAGTGGGGCGATGGCACCAAGTCACCATGAGAAACTTGCCGCCCGGTTTGAGGACGCGATAGCACTCCTGCACAAATTTTTGTTTGTCGGGCATATGTTCGCCGCTTTCCAGTGACCAAACAAAGTCAAACGAATTGTCGGGAAAGGGGGGTTGCTGGGCATCTGCGACGAGAAACTGGGTGCGATCGCTGAGTCCTGCGGCTTTCGCCCGTTCTGCGGCGCGGTTTGCCTGCACGGGGCTAAGGGTAATTCCGGTGGTGTGCGCGTTAAACTTTTCTGACAGGTAAAGAGAGCTGCCGCCAATGCCACAGCCAACGTCGAGGATCTGGCTTGCCTGCTGCACGTCTGCCCACTTCAGCAATTCTTCGATTAAGTCAATCTGTGCCTGTCGGCGGTCTTTGCGCTCCTGTCCCGATGCACCGTAATAGCCGTGGTGCATGTGTTCACCCCAAATCTGCTCCCACAGGCCGGAAGAAGTGTCGTAAAACTGCTGAATCTGCTGCTGAAGGGTTAGGGTCATGTCTTATCTGTCCAATGAGCTGATAAATGAAAGTTGCCAAGCGGATCGGCATTCTGGTATCTCTTGCTTAGTTTAGAGGATGTTTGAGAAGTCATTGCTGAGACCCAAACCGTCCCCTTACCCTCCCAATTTCAAGGGGAATCTATTGATCCCGGGGTTGCAAAGTCCCCTCGCTCTTTTAGAGCGACAAGCCAAACCATGGGGGATTGAGGGAGCGATGTAGAACATTGCACACTGCTCAAACGTCTAAACGAACTTTATTGAGGAAACGAAACTGCTCATGCACTCGCCAGATCAATGGATTTTTGAACCCGGCACGGAAGGTCCACCACCGCGATCGCCTGCCTCAAAGCAAACGCTGAAGGAAGACATCAAGCAGGGACTTGGCTACGTTCAGTTTGTGGTGCGGATGGCAACGCGGATTCGGAGCTGGAAGAATCGGATTCGCTTTGTGGTGGGCTTGATTCTGTGGAAGCCAATCCTGCCCGATCAAGAATAGTGCCCGATCAAGAATAGTGCCGGAGAAGAATAGCCGATGAGGAACCGCTGATGTATTACGACGCGAACCAATTTGACTTCGTTACGCTGCTGGAAGACAACTGGAAGGTTATTCAGTACGAGCTGAGTCAACTGCCAAGCCAAGACTTCATTCCCTATCCAGAGCGATATTTGCTCGACAAACGGACGGGCTGGGATGTGTTTGGGCTGTACTTTGTCGGGGTCAAGATTGACTTCAACTGTGAGCTTTGTCCGCAGACCGCGCGGCTGGTGAAGCAAATTCCCGGCATGATCACGGCGGGCTTTTCGCGGCTGGCTCCCGGAGCGCATATTGTGCCCCATTCGGGCAGACCGAGCGGTGTGCTGCGCTGCCATCTGGGTCTGGATGTGCCGCCTCGGTGCGCTCTGCGAGTGGCAAACGAAGTGCGATTGTGGAAAGAAGGCAAGTGCCTTGTGTTTGATGACACCTCCGAGCATGAGGCGTGGAATTTGAGCGATCGCCATCGCGATGTGCTGCTGCTTGACTTTAAGGCTCCGCCTGGCTTTCTAGCCGCCTAGCCCCATTGCCCGAACGGGTTACCACACTGGAGCAGTTGGAATCGCTTACACTAGGAAAACTCTCGCTGCAAAGGGTTCACCCTGTCTCACAAGCGTCTCACAATCAATACGTTTCAATGTTTTTGAAAAAGCTGTCGTTTCGGCCGTCCAAGTTTGTCACCGTGCCGCGCACGATTTGTTTTGGCTTCCTTGCCGTGATTCTGCTGGGAACGCTGCTGTTAATGCTGCCGATCTCGATCGCAGAAGGAACCTGGGGCGATTTTATTACAGCCCTCTTTACCTCGACTTCGGCGGTTTGCGTGACGGGGTTGGTGGTCGTGGATACGGGAACCTATTTCTCCTTCTGGGGGCAGTTCTTCATTATGCTGCTGGTCCAGATCGGGGGTCTGGGCTATATGACGGCAACCACGTTTCTGCTGCTGCTGGTGGGGCGGCGGTTTGGCTTGCGGGAGCGGCTGGCGATTCAGCAATCCCTTGATAGTCCAGGGCTATCGGGCGTGGTGCAGTTGGTGAAGTCGATTATTGCGACGACGCTGGTCTTTGAGTTGACCGGGGCATTTTTGATGATGGCCGTCTTTGCGCCGCAGCACGGGTTCGATCGTGCCCTCTGGCTGGGACTCTTTCATAGCGTCAGCGCGTTTAACAATGCCGGATTTGGACTTTTTCCGGACAACCTCATCAGCTATGCGACCAATCTGCCCATTAACCTGATTATTCCTTTGCTGATCATTTTTGGCGGCATCGGTTATCAGGTGATTCAAGAAATGTATATTTGGCTGCGCGATCGCATTACTCGCAGCCGCGAACGCGTTGTGTTTCCGCTCAATTTTAAGATTGTCACCAGCACAACGATTTTTTTGCTGGTGCTGAGCACGCTCGCCTTTTTCCTGGTGGAGTACCGCAACGAAGAAACCTTTGGACAGTACAATTTCACCGGAAAGCTGATGGTTGCCTGGTTTCAGGGAGTCGTTCCGCGCACAGCCGGGTTTAACTCGATCGACTACGGCAAAATGACTGATGCGGGGCTGTTTATCACCATTGCCCTGATGTTTATCGGCGCGAGTCCGGGCAGTACGGGGGGCGGCATCAAAACCACAACGTTTCGGGTGCTGTTTGAATGCACAAAAGCCGTCTTGCAGGGCAAGTCTGAAGTACTGTGCTATCAGCGAGAAATTCCAACCGCTCTGCTCCGCAAGGCGATCGGCGTGGTGTTTGGCTCTCTGACCACCGTGATTATTGCCACGACCCTGATCGCGATTTCCGACCCTGATGTGGAATTTATCCGGGTGCTGTTTGAGGCAGTTTCGGCCTTTGCGACCGTAGGGCTTTCGACCGGGATTACTGCCAGCGTTTCGGTTTTTGCCAAGCTAGTGCTCATTGCCACCATGTATGTCGGGCGCGTCGGTGTGCTGCTGCTAGTGTCTGCCTTTCTTGGCGATCCCAGCCCAACGCTGGTGCGCTACCCAGATGAGAACCTGCTCGTGGGGTAGTAGCTTTTCCCCTCTCGATCGATAGATTGTTTCCCTTCTGGTTTAGGCTAGAAAATACGTCAGAGAAAAAATGCCACGTTACCTGATAACTCCGTGACCCTATCTTCCCTTTCTTCTCTCAGCTTTTTTAAGAGCCTGCGATCGAATAACCGTCAGTTTGCCGTGGTTGGGCTGGGACGATTTGGGCGCGCGGTTTGCATGACGCTGCACCATTTAGGCTATGAAGTGCTGGGGGTCGATTCAGACGAGCGACGAGTCGCCCAGGTACTCTCTGATGAAATTGCTTCCCACGCGCTGCAAATTGACTCTACAGAACCTGCCGCACTTCGAGAAGCAGGGCTGTTTGAGTTTGATACGGTTATTGTGGCGATCGGCAATTACGTTCAAGAGAGCGTTATCACGACGCTCAATTTGAAAGAAGGCAAGGTGCCCCACGTCGTCGCCAAAGCCTCTTCTGAAATTCACGGCAAGCTGCTCAAGCGAGTGGGAGCCGATCATGTGGTGTTTCCAGAGCACGAAATGGGCTGTGAGCTAGCCCGATCGCTGACCCGCCCCGGAGTGCTGGAGCGGTTTGAGCTAGACCCGGATCACAGTATCGTTGAAATTGTGGTTCCGGCAGAGTTTGACGGCAAGACGATTTCCGACCTCGATCTGCGGAGACGCTACGGCTTAAACCTGCTGGCTGTTTGCCGGGAAAACCAATTTGAAATTAATCCCAGCCCCCTGACCCGCTTGGCGAAGGGTTCATTAATGGTGGTTATTGGCTCGAATCGGGGCATCGATCAACTTCCTGTCTAGTGATTTCTTCAAGAAAAGAAACGGAAAAATCATCTCAACGCGATGTGAAGCAGTGCTAAATTGCTCTCGCTCCAATCCTGATTTTAAAAATCAGCGAGATTGAACTCACTTCTGATTTCGCTTCATCCCTACAGGAAAACGAGCCAGAGCAGAAACCAGGCAATCAATTAAGGAATAAGGGCTCACTTAAAGAAGCGAAAGAAGCGAATTGAGAGGCGAATTGCGGGGTTGTCGCTCATCAGACGAAACCGAACGATAAACGCTAATTTAAGTAGAAATTAAAGAAATAGGTAGAAATCGCTTTTTATTCCATAATGTTTGGGAGGTTAGATTGACCCAAGCTTATTTGCCCGATGTCTTTTAGCAAGTCGCGGTGAAATTATACCGATTCTGTCTAAGGCAGGGCATCGGCAGGGACTTAGAAACTGCTTAGGAGCTTTGAGATCCCCCCAATCCTCCTTCAAGAGGGGAAAGGAACTGTTGCAGTGATTGGGGTTGTCACGGAAAAGCTGAACCATTCCATGTCCCTCTTTTACACCTCTCTTTTAAGGGAATTGAGGGAGGTCTGAGCCGATCGCGCCACCCATTCATTGCCCCTTCCCCTCGCTGCCTCTGCTGATTACTGGGTCGAGTGAATCTGATGCAAGCTCAAACTCAATGAGTATTAAAAATGAGTATTAGATGAGTATTAGAAGTTGAACGATAAAAAACAGCAATAATTTTTGGCAATTTTCCCCAAGTTGAATATTCCATCCTTACAAGTTTCTTATCCTTACAAACGAAAATAAAGCGATACAAAACAGCGCTCAGTCAACTTAGCTCCTGCCTTAAGCACTTCTACCTGAAAATACGATCGTATTTCCTGTTTTAATTCCGCTTTTAACCCTGCCGCTTGCCCTTTTCTAACATCAACGCTTAAAAAACAAATTCTTGCTTGTGAATGAGTCTTGGCGATATCTTTTAGTTCTGGTAAGTGGAATAGTGTTGGGGCTGATTGCTTCTCATTTTGTCAGAGCGGTTGTCCTGCGGCGAGAACTTGCCCTAGTACAGGACATGAGCGAGCGCAAACGGGCAGAACAGGCACTTCAGGAACGGGAAGCTTTGCTGCGATCGATCAGCAACAATATTCCGAAGGGAATTCTCTACCAGCTTGTGCATGACCCCAAAGACAACTCGCTGGCGTTTTCCTACATCAGTACCGGAATTCAGGACTTGCTCGGTGTCTCCGCAGAAGCCGTCATGCAGGATATTAATGTGCTGTACGACTTGCTGCTCGACGAAGACCGAAAAGAAGTCGAGCGCCTGACCCAGCTCTCGCTGAAAAATTTGACCATTTACGAAGCGCAGGTGCAACAGCGTAAACTGCAAAACGGCATTCCTCAAGGCATTGTCTGGTCAAGTTCGCGGGCGGTTCCGCGTCGGTTAGCCGATGGGCGGACAATCTGGGATGGGGTTGCGGTAGACATTACGGACTTAAAAGAAGCCGAAGCCGCGCTCCGCCAGAGTGAGGCACAAATGCGAGCCGTGCTTCAGTCGATTCCCGATCTGGTGCTGCTGACCAACCGCCAAGGATCGGGACTGGCATATCACCATGGCGGAGAGGTTATGCTGCTGACCCCGAAGCCCATGCAGGAAGAAGGAATGACCGTATTCAATACGCTGCCGGAAACGGTTGCCCGCGATCGAATGCGCTGTATTCATCAAGCCCTCGACACAGGAGAACTGCAAACCCACGAATACGAGCTGCACAACAATGGCAAAACTCACTGCGAAGAAGCTCGCATTGTTGCTAGCAGTTCCGATGAAGTCGTGGTATTCGTGCGTGACGTTACCGCAGCCAAGCAGCGAGAAGCCGTTCGTCAACAGTTTGAAACCGAGCTAAAGCAGGCAAAAGAAGCCGCCGAAGCCGCAAATCAGGCAAAAAGCACCTTTTTATCCCACATTAGCCATGAGTTGCGATCGCCCCTGAGTACGCTGCTGGGATATGCTCAACTGCTCACCCGTAGCCCTAATCTGACTGCGATCGAGCGCGAATATCTAGAAGTTCTGAACCGCAGCGGCGACCACCTGACGCAAATTATTAACGATGTGCTGTCCCTTGCCCGGATCGAGGCAGGACGAGTCACGCTAAAGCAAAGCCCGGTTCATTTGCCCGATCTGCTGGGAAACGTTCAGTCAATCTTTCACATGCGGGCAAAGGCAAAGGGGCTACAGCTTCGCCTTGATCCTGCCGCTGATATTCCCACCTGGATCGAAGCCGATGAGGGCAAACTGCGCCAGGTGTTGATCAACCTGCTGGACAATGCGATTAAATTCACGCTTTATGGCAGCGTTACGTTGAGGGTCACGTTCAAGTCTCCTGCAATTCTTCAGTTTACCGTGATGGATACCGGAGTTGGCATGGCACCCGAAGACCTGAACTCAATTTTTGAAGCCTTTATGCAGACCGAGAGCAGCGAACGATCGCGTCAGGGCAGCGGCTTAGGTTTGACCATTAGTGCTCGTTTGGTTCAGCTTATGGGTGGTGAAATCAGTGCCGAGAGCCAGCCCGGAAAGGGAACAGCCTTGCAGTTTACGCTGCCTTATCAGCCAGCCCAGCGGCATGAGCAGAACCCAGCGACGCTTCAGAGCGATGGCAAGCAAATTTCCCAGCAGAATAACCGTTATGCCTATCTAAAAGTCAGACTCGCACCCGGTCAGCCTCCGTACCGCATTCTGGCGGTAGACGACATCGAAGCCAATGCCAATCTCGCTCAGCAGTGGTTAACCCTGGCAGGCTTTGAGGTGCAAATTGCCCACAGTGGGGTAAAGGCGATCGAACAATGGCAAACTTTCTCACCGCATCTGATCTGGCTGGATCTGCGGATGCCGAAAGTCGATGGACTAGAGACAACCGCTCGAATTCGTGCCCTGGAACAGCAGCAGCAGCGGCAAACTACGAAAATTATTGCGGTGAGCGCGACCGTGTTTGAAGAAGAACGACAGCGTGCCTTTGCTGCCGGATGCGATGACTTTGTCATTAAGCCCTATTCCGAGGAGGTTTTGCTGAATACGCTTCAGCAGCATCTTGGAGTGAAGTATTATTACGAACAATCCACAGCCGAGGTTTCAGCGAACTCAGTGAACTCAGCGAACGCTCGATCGGGTGCGATGCCTGTGCTCAATTCAGCAGATTTTCAGGGAATGCCTCAGGAATGGATTGCTCAAGTCAACTGGGCGGCGCGGGTTGCCCGGGATGAATCAGTCAGGCAGCTTCTTGATCAGATTCCAGCAGAGCAGCAGGCTTTGCGAGAAGCGATCGCCCATCTGGTTGACCACCTTCAGTTTGAGCAGTTAATCGAGATCACAGATGCCCTATGCTAGACAGCGACTCTTCCCCAGCCGTGCCGCCTTTGGGCAATGACAAAATGACGGGCGGCAATATCTTGATTGTGGATGATCTGCCAGATAATTTGCTGTTTCTGGCAACGCTGATAACCGATGCAGGCTACGATGTGCGAAAAGTTATTTCCGGGCAGATGGCAATCAGCGCGGCGCAGGCAGAAGTGCCCGATCTGGTGCTGCTCGATATTGTGATGCCGGGAATGAGCGGCTATAAAGTGTGTGAACTGCTGAAAGCCAATGCCATTACCCGCAACGTACCCGTAATTTTCCTAAGTGCCCTGGATGAGGAACTGGACAAAGTGCAGGCATTTCAGATCGGCGGTGTAGACTACATTACCAAGCCGTTCCAGGTGGTCGAAGTGCTGGCACGGATTGAAACTCATCTCAAAGTCGGCAGGCTCCAGGCTCAGCTTCAGCAGCAAAACGCCCAACTCCAGCAGGAAATTGATTCTCGTACGGCTGCCGAATCAGCGGTGCAAATGCTGAATCAGGGAATTGAGGAAGAGATTCAGGAGCGGATGACCCTGCTTAAAGCCAATCATGCCGAGCGACTCCAGCAAAAAACGCAGCTCGCAACCGCCCTGACCGAAGAGCATCAGCAAAATGCAATCAACCCTCAACGCCAGCTTATTTTATCCAGAGAATGGCAAATCACAATCGCTGCCCTTCAAACCGCAACTCAACGACTGCTTACCAGCAAAACCCCGCGATCGAAATCGGACGATCGCCATCTTGCCATCCTTGACGCAGCCACCCGGCGCATCCCGCAGCTCATGCAGCAAGCCTTATCCGCTCCCCTGGCTGTTTTCCCCACAGACTTTCAGCCGATCGCGATCGACCCAACGCAGCTTTGCCGTGACCTGATTGAACAGTTCTCCTCACCCGAAAATCTGCATCAAATTACCTTTGTCCCCTGGGGAAAAGCTCCCGGCAAGCTCTCGATCGATCCAGTTCTGATTCAGCAAGCCCTGCACCATCTACTTGATAATGCAATTTGCTACTCGCCCCCGGGTGGAACCGTGCTGCTGGAGCTATTTTATGAACCGACTCGACTGATTCTCCGCCTTCGGGATGAAGGCATTGGCATTCCGCCAGAAGAACAGGTGCAAGTCTTCAGCCCTTTCTATCGGGCAAGTAATGTAACGAGTAGCCCTTTTCCTGCAGGTTTTGGCATGGGCCTCGCGCTTGCTCAACAAGCGATCGACCTGCACCAGGGCACAATCGACCTTCAAAGCGAACTGGCACAGGGCACAACAGTAACGCTCACCCTGCCGCTCACCCTGGCAACCGAACCCTGATTTCTCGTCCTACCCTGAAAGAGATGAAGTTCGATCGCGCATTCGATACACTCAAAGACTGAACCTCCCATCCCCTGATCCTCTCACTCCCCTGATCCTCCCCTTTACTGACTCCCTCCCCGCCCGCTCCTGATGTACCTGAAAAGCCTTGACCTAAAACACTTTCGCAACTACCAGGAACAGCAGATTACCTTTTCTGCCCCTAAAACGATCCTGGTTGGCGATAATGCTCAGGGCAAATCGAACCTGCTGGAAGCCGTGGAGCTGCTGGCAACCCTTCGATCGCATCGGGCACTGCGCGATCGAGAACTGGTGCTGGAAGGAGAACCAATCGGACAAATCCTGGGCAGCCTGGAGCGAGACACAGGCACGATCGATCTATCGCTGATGCTTCGCAGCAACGGCAGACGCACCGTGAGCTTAAATGGGGAAGCCCTGCGACGGCAGCTTGATTTTTTGGGCGTGCTGAATGCGGTGCAGTTTTCCAGCCTGGATTTGGATCTGGTGCGGGGCAGTCCGAGCGAGCGGCGCGACTGGCTGGATACCCTGCTGACCCAGCTCGAACCCGTTTACGCCTACATTTTGCAGCAGTACAACACGATTTTGAAGCAGCGCAATGCCTTTCTCAAACAGCGCAGCGATGCCTTCGAAGGCGAAACCCCTGCCCCCGAACCCACTCAGCTTGCAATCTGGAATAGCCAGCTAGCGGCGATCGGCTCACGGGTGATTCGGCGACGGGCGCGAGTTTTGGAACGATTGGCTCCGGTGGCGCAATCCTGGCATGAAGCAATCAGCGATAGCAAAGAAATTCTGGAAGTGCGCTATTTGCCCAACGTGCATCTCGAAGCAGACGACCCGGACATTGTGCAGCAGACATTTTTGCAGCGATTAGAGCAGCGATCGATCGCCGAACTGCATCAGGGCACAACGCTGGTCGGACCGCACCGAGACGAGATCGAGTTTGCAATTAATCAAACTCCGGCGCGGCAGTATGGCTCTCAGGGACAGCAGCGCACCCTCGTCCTGGCATTAAAACTGGCAGAGCTAAAGCTGATTGAGTCGATCGTGGGAGAACCCCCCCTGCTGCTGCTGGATGATGTGCTGGCAGAGCTAGACCTGAACCGGCAGAACAAATTGCTTGAAACCATTCAAGATCACTTCCAAACGCTGATTACCACGACCCATCTCGGCTCGTTTGATGCCCAGTGGCTCAAGTCTTCGCAGATCCTCACGGTCAAAGCCGGACAAATTGTGCCTGAGCACTAACAAATTGTGCCTGAGCACTAGCAGATTGTGCCTAGGTACTCGTTTAGCGGCGTCCGATATCGCATCGCCCTGTCTCGCAAAGCCGTTGATTTCGCTCAGCCAGGATCGTCTTCAGGTTGGGTCGTCCGGTGAGCTGAAGTCGCCATTTTGCCCAGATTCCATAAACCGCATCCGCGATCCAGCCGACGATCGGCAGTTTGGTTATGGCATAAACCCAGCCCATACCCAGCACTTCATAGACGCGACGAAAAACTTCCACGTTTTGAATCACTGTGCCGTCGGGCAAAACGGCGTGAATTCGTGCCATTGCTGCTTCGTAATCTACACCACCGTGAAGCTGTGGGTCATAGTCGTCAGCCACTACATCCACAAAGGCAACCAACCCGCGATCGGCATCTTTGCGCCGCAAAAAGTTGACTTCGTGCAGACAGAGCGGACATTGACTATCGTAGAGAAGCTTAATTTTCCACGTGGGTTGCGCTTCAGGATTGCCTGCAAGATTAGCTTCAGGATTAGCCTCAGGATGGATAGCAGAATTCATTTGGAGGGTTTGCGGATTCGATGCGTGCAGGTTGGATGAGTGCATGGCAAAAGGCGATCGTCTTTTTCTGCATTCTGTCCTGTTTAGCAATGGATTTGCAAGAGCTGGTGTGAATTTCAGGAAAAACCTTGCGGCTCAAACTCCTCCCTGAGAACTAATAATTTATAGATTCAGTTCGGTACGATGACAAGAGGCTTCATTCACCGTTACACAGCATTTGCATCACGCATGTGATGTTTGATGAATCAGAAATTGAACAATCAAGTAAGGATTGAGTGAATACTGACAATGACTATCGCAATATTAGGCTGGGGATCGTTGATTTGGAAGCCGCAGAATTTACGCTATGAAGGTTCCTGGGAAACAGGTGGTCCCGTTTTGCCGCTCGAATTTTCCAAAATTGCTGAGAACAAGCGGCTCACAGTTGTGATTGATTCGCAAAATGGAGCAATGTGCCCAACACAGTTTGCAATTAGTACCTGTACAAACTTAGAAGATGCAATCGAGGATCTCAAACAACGCGAAGGAACGACCACAGAATATATTGGCTATATCGATCGAGCAAATAACCGAAGTTCGATCGAGGAATACCCAGCACAAATTAACGTGGATCAAACCGTGCGCGAATGGTGTGAGGCAAACCGAATTGCCGCAGTGGTTTGGACAGCCATTTTGCCAAATTTCCCTGATAAGATGGGCGTCCCGTTTTCGATCGATGCTGCGCTGCGTTATTACCAGAGTTTATCGGCAGCGGATCAAGCCAGCGTGATGGAATATATTGACAAAACTCCGGCTGAAACTGATACGCCTTTGCGTTGCCGAATGCAATGTCAAACTGTTATCCGCTAAATCCATCCATTGCAGATCTCACAGTCACGGATCTCACAATTGCAGATCTCACGATCGCAAATAGCTGGCTCCGTTGACATCCACGATCGCCCCGCTGAGAAACAGCGATCCCTCTGCAGCTAGGAACAAAATCGTGTGTGCAACTTCCTCCGGGGTAGCGACTCGTCCAAATGGGCTTTGCTGACGGATCGCTTCTCCCGCAGGACTTTCCAACACCGATCGCGCCATTTCCGTTTCCACAAATCCGGGTGCAACTGCCATCACGCCAATTCCATAGGGCGCAAGGTGCTGAGCGAGCGATTGACTAAGCGCATTTAATCCTGCTTTGCTAGCTCCGTAGGCGTTAGCGATCGGCTCTCCCCGAAATGCCCCGCGTGACGAGACGTTGATAATTCGTCCCTGTTGTCGATCGATCAGGTGACGCGCCACGCAATACGCTACATTTGCCGCCCCGATCAAATTCACGCCGATCGCCTCCTGCCAAATCTGCTGCCAATCGGTATAAGACGTTTGATTCAGCGGATGAAGCTGATAGACGCCAGCATTGTTCACCAGAATGTCGATCCTGCCGAGTTTGGCGATCGTTTCATTCACCATCTGTTCGATTGCGACTGGGTCAGTTAAATCTGCCTGCACCAGAATGTGACCCTCTCCTGCAAGCTCCTGTTTCACCTGGGCTGCGGCTTCCGATCGCTGACCATAATGTAGGGCGACGGTCGCTCCGGCTGCAGCAAAGGCGATCGAGGTTGCGCAACCAATGCCGCCCGATGCTCCGGTAATGAGAACTGTTTTGTCAGAAAAATCTTTCATGATATTGCGTCCTTTCCGAAGGGGGAGCCGGGCATCACGCACTCAAACAAATGCAAGCCAAATCGCTGTGATAGCTCCTCGCAGACCCTTACGCCTCTGGCGCTATTGCCTCTTGCATCCAGTAAGGGCGAGAAAACTGCAATTCCCAGGCGATCGGGCACAACCACAATAATGCCGCCGCTCACCCCGCTTTTGGCAGGCAGTCCCACTTTGTAAGCCCACTCTCCGGCAAAATTGTACATTCCGCAGGTGTACATAACGCTGAGGATATCGCGGACATAGCAGGCCGGAACCGCCTGAACACCAGTCAAAGGATTTTTGCCGCGATTTGCTAGGGTTGCTGCCATTGTTGCCAGGTCGCGACAGTCTACGAGCAGCGAACACTGCTGAAAATAAAGGTCTAATGCTTCGTCGATTTTCTCGTCGATCATGCCGAAGTTGAGCATGAGATGCGCCATTGCTCGATTGCGGTGCCCGGTTGTGCGCTCCGACATAAACGTGGGCATATCGATATAGGGTTCGTGTCCGATGTATCGCTGAAACATGGTCAGCATTCGATTCAGACGATCGGTTGCGCCGTTGCCCTTGATCAAACTGGTAGTCGCGATCGCTCCGGCATTCACCATTGGATTATAGGGACGCTTCGACTGTTCATCTAAAACGATCGCATTAAACGCATCTCCGGTTGGTTCTACACCAACTTTTGCCAGCACCCGATCGCGCCCATGATCTTCCAGTGCTAATCCATGCACAAACACTTTAGAAATGGATTGAATTGTGAACTGCTGCTCCCGATCACCCACGCCAAACTGCTGCCCATCTACCGTGGTGACGCAAATGCTAAACCAGTCAGGATTCATCTTCGCCAGTTCGGGAATATAATCTGCGATTTTGCCTGACTGTAGCGATCGATACTGAGCATAAAGCTCTTCCAACACCGATTGCAGCAGATCAATTGAAATTGGGGCAGGGGCAAAGCTGGGAGTCAAGCGAATATCGGGAGTCAGGGTCATAAGCTCGGTGTAAAGCAGGTGTTACCATTCTCCCATTTCTTTTTCTTCTGATTGCGTTTTTTATTGCAGAATCATGGTTCACTTGATTCCTGCGATCGTTCCCATTCCGGTCTCGCAACAGTACTTTTTTAATTGCTAAACGAATTAACATAACGTTAATTTTTTGTTTCTCTACCGAGCGGCACATCTCAATTTCAGTCCTTCCGCATAAGCTTGTAAAATGAGCTATGTAGATACTCTCAAATACACTGTTAAACAATACCAAAGCGGCAGAATTAGCCGTGATGAGTTTCGCGCCTGGCTGAAACACAGTTTGACCCTGCAAATGAGCATCCGCATCGAGCAAACCACCAAACGAATGCTGCAAAGCAAAATTCAGGCGGTTCGATCGCTGTTCTAAGTTAAAAATTTTTAAGAGAGCTTTTTAAGAAAGCATAAGCTGGGCTGGCAAAGCGTAACTCATGCAGCTTTGGAATTGCTGCGCTACTCAGGTACGTTACAACACTCTAGCAACTGCTGAGCAGGAGCGGTGCAGAATTCAGTCAACCGCTCAGATATGGCTCCGGTTAGCGCAGGCAGAATAAAGCTTAGGCAGGACAAGGCTGGCAGGACAAGAGGCTGGCTTTTTCCTCAACGCAGATTCCTGGACACAGCGTTTCTCCCTGTCGCCTGCTTCAAACTATAGGGGCTAGCTATATCAAATTTGAGCATTTTAGAGATTTGGAGAAATTGCAGAATCGTATCCCAGTTCTTTAGATAAACAATACTGCCAATTTTCCTGATCAGGGTGAGGCTGCGGTGTAGTTTGAAGAAGTGCGGATTTTCTAATCTAGAATTGCTAAGATCTTGCGGGATTTTGCGATCGATCTGGAATAGATTGCTGAAATGATGAGGTTTTACTCAAGACTTCAGTTCAACGCTTCCCGGTTTATCGTGTTTGACTGTTTAACTGAGCTTTTTTAGCTGCACTTTAGTTTTAGTTGCACTTTGTTTTAGCTGCACTCTGTAAAACCGTGAATTCCAGCAATTCTAAGGCAATGTCTCTCGAAGCGTGCATCCGACAAGCCCTAGAGCAGGGCGAACTCACTCCTGGTCTAGAAATCCGTATTGAGCAAATTGTAGAGCAGGGCAACCTGACTGAGCGCGATCGGCAACTGCTGCAATTGCTGCAAGATGCGATTCAGGACGACTGTATTCGCCGAGCATAGGCTTTTGTCTGCCTAGCCCGCCACGTCTCGCATCCGCCATTTCCAGATGCAGCTTGACACCAGATTTGTCACGATATGGGCCACCACGGGAACGAGCAAATTTCCGGTTTCTAGCGCGCCCCAGCCCAGCACTAGCCCGATCGTTGTTGCCCAAATCATATATGACCACTGCTCGCGGCCGCTAAAGTGCATTACACCAAAGCACAGGCTTGAAATCAGCAGTCCATACCAGTTCAACCCCACCGAGGGCAGCATCACCCCCCGAAACAGTAGTTCTTCGCTCAGTGCTGGCAGTAGCCCCAGCCAGATCAGATCGGGCAGGGCAAGCGGCTGAATAATCAGGGCTAGATAGTAATCTGCACTCTGACGATAGCCTGCCCAGAGCCGATAAGTAATCGAGCTAGCAGCCGTAATGCCAACGCCCAGCCCCACGCCCCACAGGGCACTTTGGATCGACCAATCCAGCGGCAGCAGCGCAACCGGATCAAGCAGTAGCCAAAGCCGCGAAGCCAGCAGCAGGACGATCGCCGTCACGCCCATTGCAGTGAGAACCTGAACCCGGCTTAAAGGTTCAACATCGGGCTGAGGAGTGGGGTTAGAAGGTGGCTCAGACACAGTTTCTTTAGGGGAGCTGGGATGGGAATAACGAGCAATTTTTAACAGCAATCTACTGCAATCTGGTATGCGAATAAACCCTCGGAAGGGTTACAGATTGCCTAATGATTATCTAATTTCTTGAAGAAAATTTGCTTTTGGGGAAGCTGCAATGCACTCCTGAAGATTGGCAATCTGCGATCGAAGACTTGCCGGATTGAGCCCCGCCCGATGCGCCACCAAAACGCCCAGGGCTTCGAGGTAGGAATGAACGGCGATCGTTTCAATTCCTAAGGCTTCAGCCGGAACGTTTAGACTCGTCTGGTTTTCTTGCACAGTAATTATCTGGGTGGAAGTCTGGCTCAGGCTCAGCACTGCACTGCCGCCGCAGGCACTTGCCGGAATCACCAGCGCATCGACTTCATTTGCCCAAATTGCCCCTGTGGAAGGCATCGATTCTCGTGAAGTTACAAACTGCGGCGCACGGCTCAAGCCGACCAGCACACAGGGCAAAAACGTATAGCCCAATTCTTCAGCTGCCGATCGGGGCGAAAGGGTCGGGTCAATTGGCAGGGGCGACAGGGCAGGCGCGTGGGCACAGGGAATCTGAAACGTCCGCACAATCAAGTGGCTGATCACCGCTTCGGCTCCTGCCAACGGGTCAACTCCCTGCCCATGCCGATATTGCATCAGTGCCTCAGTGCCCGGATCGTCAGGAAATCGGGCGACGATCGCTACGGCTTCTGCTTTTGCCTGGGTGATCAGCTTTTCGACTGCCCGCAGCAAACTGCCCGGATTTTGAATCGTGCCCCAAGTCGCACCGGATTCTGCCGTCCGCAGTTCCACGCCGAGCGGAGCATCCGTGACCACATAATCTGTCACCGTCAGACCCAGAGTTGCTCGTGCCGCATCTGCCACCTGCAAATGACGCAGCCGTAGCTCGGGTTCAATGCCCTGATCCAGCACCAACCCCACCCGGTTTTGATGCACCGGACGCAAGCCCCAGCTTCCCGCCGCAAACTGATCCAGCCCGTAGCCCTCCACGTAGAGCGCGTTTGGCAGCGACCAGTACAGCGACGCGCCATTCATCACGTTGGGATGGGTAATGAGGCGATCGGCAACTTGAGCCATTGCTTTTGCAACAGGCAGGGCATCCCCGGCATAGCCTCCGATCGCCGCCCCAATGCCCGTCGGTACAATTAACATCACCGTATAGGGACGAGAATTCACGCTCACACCGTTCTAGTTCAACTCATTTAAACCGTAGTAACCGACGAAAAAGGAATCGCAAACTGAGTCGGGCTCAGCACAACGGCTTCGATCTGGGCAGTTTGACGATCAGCATCCACCCCCGCCACCGCCCAACGCAACGGCTCACCTTGCACCTGCAAAGCCTTCAGGATCGACCGTTGCAAGTCCGCAGGTTCCGTGAGCGAAACTTCGATCGTCACAAATCGCGTGATCACTTTTTCTTGCTTTCCTGAAACTGCCCGAACTGAAGCTGATACACCGTGTCTTCTTTCTCAGTTTCAACTTTCAGATCCGATCGCGGATACGACACACACAAAAGCGCATATCCCTGCTGCTGCAAAGCGGGACTAATGCCCATCCCATCGGTCTGATCTACCGTGCCTTCTAAAATTTGGGCAGCGCAGGTCGTACAAACCCCGGCACTGCAAGAATAGGGCAAATCCAATCCGGCAGCCTGAGCCGCTTCGAGGACGGTCTGATTTTCGGGCACGGTCAGGGTGTGGGCTGTGCCTTGGTGATGAAGTTCGACAGTGTAGGCTTGACTCATAGGAATGCGATCGATTGCGTGACTTGCATTAAAAACGGCATTGATTCGAGACTGGAGGCGTAAATGCCCCAGTGATCTAGACTAGCGCAAGCCGATCGCTTTCACGGAGTAATGTAACTGCGATGTAATGGCAATCGAACGGATATCAAGACGGATATACAAGATGGTTTGAGGCGTAGCAGAAATCCTGCATTGCCCCCTAAACCCCCCAACTGATTGTTTGCCGCTCTTAAAGAGCGAGGGGGGACTTTGAGCAGTGGGAACCTGCGGTTACAAAAAGAATGCCTGCAATGGTTCGGTTCCACCGAAATCAGTTCGCTTAGGGGGCGGTTCGGAACAGCGATCCTGCTATCCTTGGGGGAAAGTGCGACGGAAGTCATCGATTAAATCATCAATTTCCTCGATCGCCTGATTGACATCAATCCGCAGGGTTCCTAAATCAGGTTGCTCTAGCAGGCGCAGCAGCGAATCACGCTGGCTCTCAATCTGCTTAAATCGATCGCGCAGAGTTTGAGGATCGATCGGGGTTTCAGAATCAGGCATCGTTCGTGCTCCGTAGGCTCATGGGCAGGCTCAGAGACAGGCTCTGGTGAAAATCCGCTGGAAAATCATTCAGCAACGACACACCTAAATGGTGAATAATTGTGAAGGGAATTCCAGGACTCAACTTTATGTTACGTCAAATTTCTCTCGGCGCATTGGGCTTAACCGTGGGCAGCATTCTAACCGTGGTTGGATTTGCCGCCTACTTTTCGGGCAATCCCACACTCAACCTGATCGGCTTTTTCTATGGAATTCCAGTTTTGCTGGGTGGTTTAGCCCTTCGTGTTGCCGAACTCAAGCCCGTTCCCTACAGCCAGCCCGTTACCCCCGATCTGCTAGACCTACGAAAAGAGCAGGCAACTGCCACCCAAAACCAGATTCGATCGGATGTCACCCGCTATCGCTACGGACAAAAAGCGCACCTGGACACCTCGTTAGACTATCTAGGGCTGGAGCCCACTAACGAAGAACGTCCCGATCTGATTGGCATCCGGGAAGAATCGCGCAACGGAGCATACACGCTGGTGCTAGAGTTTTATTCGCCCCTTATTTCCTTCAACACCTGGAAAGAGAAACGGGAAAAGATCGAGCGATTTTTTGGACCCGGACTGTACGCTGAAGTCGAACAGCCAGAAGAGGAAAGAGTCGATTTGGCGTTAATTCGGCAGAGTGAGCAGGCAATTACCCCTTCGGGAAACTCCGAAGCAACCGAGCCAGCCAGCTAAAAGTACTTTGGAAATGGATTTGTTAAAACGACGAGCCGGGCTGCTGCAAAAATTCGATTTCTTCGGGTGTACTGAACCTGCCCAAAATCGCGTTGCGGTGGGGAAAGCGTCCAAAGCGCTCGATCACATCTCGATGTTTAATCGCGTAGTCGAATGTGTCCTGTAGCTCTGGAGCGTCGGCACTTAGCTTTTCAAACAGGGCAACCGATCGCATCTGGTTTGGCAACATTTCGCTGTGTTCAAGCGGCAGGTATACAAAAATCCGCTGAAGGGGTGCTAGCTCTTGATCAAATTTGCGATCGATCGCAGTTTTCGCCACGGCTAGAGCTTTGAGATCGCTCGCAAATGCCTGGGGTGTCCCCCGATAAAGATTGCGCGGAAACTGATCGAGCAAAATCAGCAGAGCTAGTGCCCCTTGCGACGTGCGCTGCCAGGAGTCGAGCTGTCCGGCGGCGGCTTGCTCAATCAGCGATCGAAACCGTTCAGCAATTGCGCGATCGAACTCAGGAGCTTTGCCAAACCAGAGCTTGCGGCGAGCAGCATAGGATGTATCCTCCCCAGGCGCACCAAACCAGAAAGTGAGGACTTCGGCGGCGGCAGGCTCCAGAGTCAGATTTTGGCTCATTGCGGCATCCGGTTAATCGAAGGCTGAGAAGAAGGGAATGGAGCAGCCGGAGCCGTTTGAGAAGGCTGCCCCTGCGGATTTTGCTGAGAATTTTGCTGGCGCAGTCGCTCTAGCTGACGGGCACGAAAATCAGAAGCGGCAGAGTTAATCGTACGCTGCTGTTCCTGGTTAAACTCCGACATGCTGGGCATGGATCCCATTTGCAGCCGATGGAATAGGTCATACATATCTAAACCATTTGTGCCACCAAAGGAGTCACTGTTTTGATCGCTGCTGCCCAATCCCGGTAAAGCCTGATTTGAGCTGGTCTGAGCAGAAGCAGGCAGGGCACAGAGTCCGCCGATCGCGCTCAAGCTCACTAAGGTAAAACAAACTCGTTTGAATGCTCCGTTCATATCCTCACCTTGTCACCGAAAATTGACTTCAAGAATAGCGTGGTTGCTGGGATAGGAGACGAATTCTCGCTTAAAAAGCTCCCAATCTGGTTTCAGGCTCGTTTGAGCAGTGGCAGATTCCCTAGCTCCCCCAACATCAAGAGATTTTGAAACAATCGGAAGCCATTGGGGGATGCCATTGGAAGATGAATTATGCAAAGCTGCGGCGCAGCAAAGGACGAATGCTCAGCAGGGCGATCGTGCTAAACCCAAGCAGAATCAGCAGGGCAGTCCCCAGCGAAATCGACGCGAAGGGCGTTTGCATGACGATGCTGCTGAATAGCCAGTCTTTGTGCGTGTAGACATAGCGAATTGGCTCGATCGCATAACTGAGCGGGTTCAAACTTGCCACCACCTGCAACCAGGTCGGCATAAACGAGAGCGGAGCTAGCGCGGTACTGGCAAACAGCAGCGGCAGGTTGGTCACAAAAATCACGGCAATTAGCTCAATGTGTCCCGGCAGCGCAAAAGCAAGCCCCAGACTAAGAGCCGTCACACCTATCACCAGCGTCAGCACGATCAAAATTACCAGTCCAAGTCCCAGTGGATCGGGCAATCCTGCTCCTAAAGCCGCATTCATCAAAATAATCACGCTTGTCTGCACCAGGCTCAGCGTGGCGATAAACAGCGCAGAAGCCAGGACGATCGAAAACCGCGAAGCCAGCGGCGCAACCAGCAATCGGTTGAGGAAGCCAAATTCGCGATCGAACATGACAGGCAATCCGGCGTTGAGCGCGCCGCCAAAGGCAGTAAACACAATCACCCCAGCCGCGAGAAACTGCCCGTAGTTCGTGCTTTCACCAAACAGTCCTTTCGGCGCATTCTGAAACAATGCCCCAAACAAAATCAGCCACATCACAGGCTGAATAATTCCCGCAATGAGAGTCGAAGGGCGACGCTGAAGCTGAATAAACAGCCGACGAGTCAGCGCAGCCGTCTCCTGAACGAAATCACTGAATCCAGAAGCGGGGGCGTTTTCCCCGTTTGGGGAAGTGCTTTGCATCGGTTCAGCCGTTGCCTGAGATTTGTTCAGGCTAGAAGGAGTAAGGGTTTGACCCATCTGAAATTGCCTCCCAGTTCAGATTCTATTCCTGTTGCATCAATCTAAGTTCAATGTCTTTAGACTAACGCATCTTCTGGAGCGGGATAAGCGTTTGAGCAAGCGGAAAGGGGGCGATGACCGTACTGGGTTGGGAGGGGGCGGGAAGTTTCGGGAATGGGGGGGCGATCGGGTGTAGGTCAGATTCAGTGAATTACTCATGCTCCTTCGAGGCGTGCCGCGGTGCGCCTTTTTAGCTGTGGTTTTGAAAGGAGTCTGAGGCGAGGCAGAAAGCTGGCTATTGTACCCTGCTGTGGTTCCTATTGGTCCAGGGGGTTAGAGCGAGCGGGGGGCTGGTTTAAGGGGGCGCTCAAATCGCTATCCGAGTCATCACTTGCGGTTGGAGCAGGGGCGATTTCCTCCTGGCTCGATCGGATCGAAGTGCTTTGCCCCGCCTCAGGCTTTTGCTCGACTTGGGCAGCGCTTCCTTCAGCGTTGCGCTCTGTGCTAACCATCCCTTCGGGAAACCGTGAGGCGATCGGGGTAAGGGTCTGGGCAATGGCAGCATCCTGCTCAAGCTGCCGGGTCGAGGAGACCAGACCGCTCAGCCCGTTGACGAGACTGCGAACATTGTCCCGAAAGCGGGGATCGCCTGTGAGTTCGTCCAGGTCGGCGGTGATTTTTTGGGCATTTTGAAACGTTGCCCGCGCTGAGTCGAGGGTTTGCTGAAGCAATAGGATATTATCGGCTGTGCCGACAGCATCGGTGAGGTTTCTCAGGGTCGCTGACGCCTGAGCTGCATTGGCAGAAAGAGTTTGCAGGTTTTGGACGAGGTTGTTATCGCTGCCGCCAAGGGCTGGAGAGAGCTGACCTAAAACCGACTGAATCTGGGTGCTGGTAGTGCTGATGCTGTTGAGCGTTGAGACGATTGTTACCCGATTGGTATTGAGCAAGTCGCTCACCTGAGCCGCCGTAAGAGCTGTCTGGTCAGCAGCGCGTCCGATCGATCGGGCAGAGAGGGCAGCTTCTCGCGTCACAGACCCCACTTCTTGCTGAAGCGATCGGGAAAGGATAGCGACTTCTCTGGTCAGGGTAGCGACCCCGGTCGCAGCCCCGGCACTGTTGCGCGTGAGCTGACGCAGTTCGTTAAAGAATCGGGGATCAGAAAAGGTGTTAGCAAAGCGAGTGGTGGCATCGAGAAGCTGGTTAAAGGTGACTCCGCCTTGTCCCTGAAGTTTGTCACCGTTACAAACAATCACCTGGCTATTGCAGTCTGCTCCCAGAGGGTCAGCGTTGGCGAAGGCGGCTGGGATATCTTGCTGAGGCGTGATTTCGACGACGCTCTCTCCAGTGAAGCTGGTTTGATAAACGGCAACCAGAGAGTTTCGGGGAATCACGACAGTTGTGGGGGAAATTTCCAGATCCAGCTCAACTAGATTGGCAGAGGCGCGAATGGTCTTGGTTTGCCCCACCTGCACCCCGCGATATTGCACCTGCGCGCCTTCCTGAATGCCGGACACTGTAGGAAACCCGACCGTAATAATGTAGCTGCGGCGACCGGGAGCAAAGCCCCGAATCCACAGAATTAGCCCGCCCAGCAAAGCCAGCCCCAGCAAAATGAGCAAGCCCACAGAACCTTCTCGAACGGTACGCGATCGCATGATGTGCCCTCTGATGCCAATGGAAAATACAGGTAGATGACCGATCGCCAATCTAAACTCTCATCTGGCTGGCAATCTAGCTATAGGCTTCCCGAAAGTCTATTGTCCATAGTGGATGGTCTTTCGTCCACCGTTTTTTAAGGATGTGCAGCATTCTGGCAACACGGCAAGTCTGCTTTTAGCCAGCAATCTGAATCGGTCCGTTAATACTGCCGCTAAAGAACTGACGCGCTACAGGATGATCGGTCGTATCGATATCGGCTGGGGTTCCCTGCCACTGGATTTTGCCGTGATACAGAAACACAATCCGATCGGCAGTGCGGCGAATGGTGCTGTCCTGGTGGGTGATGATAATGTAAGTGCTGCATCCACCCCTGGCGCGCTGGAGTTGGCGAATCAGGTCTTCGATCACGGTGGAGGCGATCGGGTCAAGTCCGGCGGTTGGCTCGTCGTAGAGAATCACTTCGGGACTAGAGGCAGGGTCATCGGGATCGTCCATAATCGCTCTGGCAAAGCTGACTCGCTTGCGCATCCCCCCAGAGAGTTCGGCTGGAAATCGATCGCCAATTCCTGGCAAACCCACCATTTCCAGCTTTTCTTCGACGAGCTGCCGAATCCGCTTGCGGGATAGCCGCGAGTGCTGATACAGCAAAAAGCCCACATTTTCTGCAACAGTGAGCGAATCAAACAGGGCAGCGTTCTGAAACACCATGCTGATATTGATCGGATCGGGATTGTCATCCACGGAGCCTTCACGCCGCTGTCCCTGAACGTAAATTTCGCCTTCGTCTGGCAGCAGCAGTCCAGCAATCACGCGCAGAATAGTCGATTTTCCGGTTCCAGAAGGACCAATAATCGCGAGTGCTTCACCCCGCTTGATCGGGAGGTCAATGTGATCCAGGACGACCTGATCACCAAAGGCTTTTGTGACTCCTTTGAGTTCAATCAATGGTTCAGCCATTTTCCGAGTAGAAGCGGACAGGAAGGACGATCGCGGGTCTATAGTCAGTCATCAATATGGATTGAATTGACCAAATCTAACAAAATCGGGCAAATAAAATCGGGCAAATCATCTGAACAAACTGGGCTGCGGTGCCTTCTCTGTCTCAAGCGAGAAGTTTTTCTAGCACAGGAGAGATATGAGAAATAGAATCAGTTGTACGGATGACGATCGCTACTTCTCACTCAGTGTTATTCTTCAGGCAATCCGCTTGCGGTTAGGGGGCAATTACCCGAAGGAAAAGCTGCTTCGCATTGATTCCAACAGTCCTTGCGGAATCCTCAGTCTTCCTTTTGTAGTCTAAGCGTTAAGGGTTCATTGTTGGTTGAGCGTTGACTCCTACGGCTGAATGTACGGCTAAAGGGTTCCAGGCGATCGCCTTGCAGGGAAGCTGTTCTACCTTGTCAAAGAAACCTCGCCAAAGAAACCTTATTACAAAGCTGCCCTAAGAATTATCTCAGGCGGAGAAACTCCTGTTCCATTCCGGTAAAGCGTTGCTAAAGTAACTCTGCTGAATCTTAATACGTCATTCGCTGAGTACATCCCTAAACTCTGCCTGAAGTTTCTGCATTATCTTCTGGCACAGGCTGCTTGCTCTATCCTGTTTCTAATTTCTTGCTTCTACTTTGCCTCTACACTGCTGATCTCACTGTTTCCCTAAATTTAGCTGGCTATGTTAATGGCTCTTCTCAAACAAGCACTGCTGGTGCTTAAGCAGGAATCCCGCTACCGAACTCCCAATCGGGTGGGGCAATGGGTTAAGTGGCTGGCTCCTGGTTTATTTGTCAAACGCTGGCTCTTGATTAGCGCGAGTGGACTGGTGTTTGTGGTGCTGGGCTTGGCGATCTGGTCAAGCTTGACTCCGGTTTATTACCTGATCGAGCTAACGCGAGACTCACTGCGAATCATCACGACGCTGATTCCGAACTACATTAGTGGTCCTTTGGTGATTATTGGTGGGATGCTGCTAGTGCTGTGGGGACAGTCGCGCAGCTTTAATGCCATTACTGAAGTGCTGATGCCAGAGGGCAACGAGGAACTGGTCGATCGCCTGATGAATCATCGACGGTTAAATCGCGGCCCCAAAATCGTGGTAGTAGGGGGCGGCACGGGTTTATCGACGCTGCTCAGAGGCTTAAAAGCGTACAGCGCAAACATTACGGCGATCGTCACAGTTGCAGATGACGGCGGATCTTCGGGCAGACTGCGGCGCGAAATCGGCGTTTTGCCACCGGGTGATATTCGCAACTGTTTGGCGGCACTGGCGGACGAAGAAAAACTGCTGACCGAGCTATTTCAGTATCGGTTTCAGGCAGGGGATGGGCTGAGCGGACACAGCTTTGGCAATTTGTTTCTGACAGCGATGAGCGAAGTCACGGGCGGCAACCTGGAGCGGGCGATCGCAGCCATTTCGCAGGTATTAGCCGTACGCGGGCAAGTTCTTCCGGCGACGCTCACCGATATGCGACTTTGGGCAGAAATGGCAGATGGACGGCTTATCGAAGGCGAATCAAATATCCCCGAAGCAGGCGGCAAAATTGTTCGCATTGGCTGCACTCCTGCGAATCCTCCGGCTTTACCTAAAGCGATTCAGGCAATCCAGGAAGCCGACTACGTTATTATTGGTCCCGGTTCGCTCTATACCAGCATCGCGCCTAATCTTTTAGTGCCGAAGATTGCCCAGTCGATTGCCCGTTCTAAAGCACTGCGAATCTATGTGTGCAACATCATGACCCAACCAGGGGAAACCGACGGCTTTACGGTGTCTGACCATATCCGCACGATCGATCAAGTGGCAGGTGCACTGCTGTTTGATGCAGTACTGGTGCAGCGGCAGTCCCCTTCGGCAGGTTCGCTGATTAAATATGCTCAAGAACAATCCCATCCGGTTTATTTCGATCGCGAAGCCGTCATGCAGCTTGGGCGACGGGCGATCGTGGCAAATGTGATGGACGAAGACGAACAAACCGGATTAGTGCGCCATGACCCCGATCGGCTGGCACGAATTTTGCTGCGGTGGTACAGCCGGGTAAGCGGGTAGCGAATTCTCCCGTTTACTTCTCTTATTAACTTTTCTTATTAATCTGATTGACTTGCGCTGACTTCTGATCAACTACGAAAGGGTTGGACTACAATGAGTACCGCGATTACGCGCCAGTCCTTTGTGCCTGACTCATCATGTCTCAAGACCTTATTCGATCGCTTGTCTGGATGGATTACCGTCTGGCGGTGCTGTTTACCGTGCTTCTGCCGCTGATTCTTTTAGTTTGGGCACTGTTTGCCAAAGTGGAACCTGCCATGCGACTGCTGATCATCTACTGGCGAGTAGCAAGCTTGCTGGCGATCACGGTGTATCTGATGACTGGGAATTTGCCGATTAGCTTTATTACAGGTCTGCTGGCACGGGTGCTGATTCCGATCAGCTTGTGGTTCTGGGTCGATCTAAACGAGGAAATTTCTGAACTGCGCAAGAGCGGCTTCAAGCTGGCATTTTCTGCCTGGAGATGGGCGGTTACAGTTTATTGTGCGCTGGGTGCGCTGGCGAGTCTGCCCTTTTTGCAGTGCGCGTTTTCTCAGGCGACGTTTGCCAGTCCTTTTTGTCAAGTGTGGCTCCAGCCTGCGATCGGCTATCACGCCTTTTTCCACCCCCGCTATACGTCCGGCTTCCTGGGCTTTCTGGGCGTTGCAGGACTGGTCATCTACGCGCTGTACCTGATTTACTTCGTCTTTGTGCGGCTCGGCAAACAAGGGCGATCGGCAATCGAGCAGTAAAGGGCTTTGGCTCTGCGACCTGCCGCAATGCTTTTCAACCATTCCCTATCCCATCGCCATTCGATCGCCATCACCATTCGATCGCCGAGCGCTCCTGTACCACCTGCTGATAAACTGCCTGAGTCTCGACCGCCAGTTTGTGCCAGTTAAACCGCAAATCCAGATCGGTGTAAGCGTTTTCAACCATCTGCTGCGCGAATTCGGGATGCTGAAGGATTTCGATAATGCCCCAGGCGATCGAGTCCGCGCTGCCTGCATAGGTCACCATCCCGGTTTTGCCGTGCTGCACGACTTCGGGAAATCCGCCTGCGTTAGAAACCACGACCGGAATGCGGGCGGCAAAGCTTTCGAGTGCCACAATGCCAAACGGCTCATACAGGCTGGGGAATACGGCACAGTCGGCGATCGTGCGAAACTGATTTAGCTCGTCTTCTGCCATAAATCCAGCGAAATAGCATTTGTGCCAGATACCCGTCTCCCAGGCTTGCTGCTTCAGGCTATCGGTGTTGCCACCGCCAATAATCACAAACTTGACTCGTCCACTCATTGCCCCAATCACCTTTGGAGCGGCTGCCAGCATCAGACTGACTCCCTTCTCGTAAGTAATCCGCCCGACATAGTAAACAATCTTTTCCTGATCGGCGGCAAAGCGACGGCGAAACCGCCAGTAGTCAAACTCTCGCCGGGGTTCCTGCCGTTTGAGACAGATGCCGTTGTAAATCACATCCATTTTGTCTGCCGCACACCCAAAGACACGCACGAGTTCCTGCCGCATATACTCAGTGCAGACGATCACACGCCACGCTTCGCTGATTAGCCTTGCTTCTTTGCTGTGAATATAGCGGTGGGTATCATTATGCAGTCCGTTCCAGCGTCCGTGTTCTGTGGCGTGAATTGTGGCAATCATTGGTACTTTGAAGATGTGCTTCAGGGCGATCGCTGCATCTGCCACTAGCCAATCGTGAGCGTGGATCAGATCAAACGGTCCGTCTTCCTGCAGTAGCTTGCCGCCGTGCTGACCCATGCTGTCATTCATCCGGGCAACCCACTGGAAAAAGTTTTGGCTCTCTCCCACTGGAACCCGATGCACGGAAATGCCATCCACCACTTCGTAGCGAGGAGCCTGTCCGAACTCCACCGTCAGCAGGTGAATCTCATGCCCCAGCTTGACCAGCTCTGGATATAGCTCTGCTACATGGCGCGAAATTCCTCCCACAATGCGCGGTGGAAACTCCCAAGCCAGTACCAGAATTTTCATACCTGACAAACCTCGCGGGAATCGCAACAATCGCAGTAGCCGTCAGTTCGGGACGGGATGCAGGAATAAAACCCGTGCATGCGAGAAAGGGTTTTCTGCTTTCCTTATATCCACCAAAGCGACGATCGCTACAATTGCAAGATAAAAAACAAAAGGGGATAAAGCCTATTCTATTTCGACTTGTTCACTGTCTTTTGTCGAATCAGGCTGACGAGTAAATCGGGCATGAAGTCGGAAGGGCAGCAGACGATTTAGCGGAATAATGAAGTAAAGTTGAAGACGTACGGCGATTTGGCCCCATTGGAAAAGATAGGGCTATTTACTGTTTAGTTTTTATTGGTCTGGTTTTTATTGGTCTAGCGTCTGCAATTTGCATGGAGGCACTGCCGTCTCAGATGATAATTTCCGAGGCTCCGCTTCAGCTTTTGCTGTTTGTGGATAAGCGACCCAGTTCGGGCGAACGCATTCGTCAGGTCAGAAATTGCCTTAAAGCCCTAGCAGCTAGCCATTCCAGTGAGCCTTATACGCTTCAGATCGTCGACGTGAGTGAGCAACCTCACCTGGCAGAGCACTTCAAGCTAGTAGCAACTCCCTCTCTCATCAAGATTCATCCTGAACCGCAGCAAATTCTGGCAGGAAGTAATCTGGTCGCCCAGATCGAAGATTGGTGGTCACGCTGGCTGCGATCGGTTGAAGATTATCTGGAATCGTCTCGCCTGGCTGAGGTGCAGGACAGCGAAAAACTAGAGCAAATTCGCTCCATCAAAGAATCGGCGGAGCTACTCAAACTGTCCGACGAAATCTTTCGGCTTCAGCGTGAGAAAGAAGAGTTTCAGGCACAGCTTCAATTCAAAGATCATCTGATTGCAATGCTGGCACACGATCTGCGAAATCCCCTAACTGCGGTGTCGATCGCCCTTGAAACCCTGGAACTTGGCAGCACTGCAAAATCAGACGGCGGATTTCGGCTGAAGCCCGATCTGTTTGCCCAGTTGGTTCGCCATGCCCGCACCCAAACCAAAGCACTCGATCGCATGATCACCGACATTTTGCAGGCAGCCCGCGAACGCAACTCCGAATTTCGGATGCAGCCGCAAAAGCTAGAGCTGGGGAAACTCTGCCTGGAGGCGATCGAGCATTTAGGCGATCGAATTGAGGCAAAAGTACAGCAGATTTCGACCGATATTCCCTCGGATCTGCCCTACGTCTATGCGGATGCCGAGCGGGTGAAGCAGGTGATTGTCAACTTGCTCGACAACGCCATTAAATATACCCCCGAATCCGGCACGATCTCCGTGGCAATTCTGCATCGCACCACTCAAAAAGTCCAGGTGAGCATTAGCGATAATGGTCCTGGCATTCCGCCCGAAAATCAGCAGCACATTTTTGAAGATCGGTTTCGGCTTGAGCGCGATGAAGGAAAGGAAGGCTATGGCATTGGGCTAGCCCTTTGTCGCCGCATTGTACAGGCACACTACGGGCAAATCTGGGTCGATTCCGAGCAGGAGCAGGGAAGCTGCTTTCACTTTACGCTGCCCGTTTATCGGCTTAACCCCTCCCCGTGAATTCCTGCTAAATCTCTACTGAATTTCTAAATTCAAAACATATCGCCCAACCTGGAGCTGATTCGTCCACAGTTCATACTCCACCCGAAACTGTTGCGGAATCGGCTGACTAGAGAGCGTAAGGCTGCGCGTAAAATTGCGAAGGCGAATCGGCTGCTGACGCGCATCGTCGTTTTGAAGCCAATAGCGGCTCACCCCGTAAACGCCCTGTTCCCAAAAGTGGCGATAGCTAAATTTGCCATTACCCTGCATTGTCATCGTAACGCGATAGGGCGACAGCTCTAGCCATAGCAATCGAGGCGTTCTCGGCATTGCATTTTCTGATTCCCGATCGACAGGATGATCGTCAAAAGCATGACTTTCAAAAGCATGACCGTCAAAAGCATCAAACCCCTGCACTAAGGGTTCGGTCATCAGCAAATGAAACCGCTCTGCGTCTTTTTGATAAAGTGTTGCCTCCCCCTCGACCACTGACCATAGCGGCAAATCGTAGGACATGAAAGACAAACAGACCGGATGGCGATGTTGAGTCAACATAGCAATGAAGAAAGCGATGAAGAGTAAAAGAAGACACGGGCGACAGGGTAATCAAATGATTCCGGAAAGAGTTAGGATGACTAGCGTGCTTATCGTCAGTCTATCCCAATGCCTACCGACGCTATCAACCTGAACCGTACTGAACCCCATCATTCGCTGACGATCGCCCCTCCCAGCGAGGGGTTTGCGCTACGGGGACGAATCCAGATTCCGGGAGATAAGTCAATTTCCCATCGGGCGTTGATGCTGGGTGCTCTGGCAAGCGGCGAAACCCAAATTCAAGGGCTGCTGCTAGGCGAAGATCCGCGCAGTACGGCAAGCTGCTTTCGGGCAATGGGCGCAACGATTTCTGAACTTAACACCGATCGCGTCACGGTGCAGGGCATTGGCTTAGGGCAGCTTCAAGAGCCAATCGATTTTCTCGACGCAGGCAATTCGGGAACCACAATGCGGTTGATGCTGGGGCTGCTGGCGTCCCATCCCGGACGGTTTTTTACCGTGACGGGTGATGCTTCGCTTCGATCGCGTCCGATGTCTCGCGTCATTAAACCCCTTCAGCAAATGGGGGCGCAAATCTGGTACCGAGCGGAGGGCTATGCGCCGCTCGCCGTTCAGGGACAAACGCTCCAGCCGATTCACTACCAGTCGCCGATCGCCTCTGCCCAAGTAAAATCCTGCATTTTGCTGGCAGGGCTGCTTACCGAAGGCAAAACGACCGTTACCGAACCTGCTCTCTCGCGTGACCACAGCGAACGAATGCTGCGGGCATTTGGGGCAACTATCACGGTTGATCCCGGAACGTGCAGTGCAACGGTCACTGGACCTGCTCAGCTTCACGGGCAAACCGTAATTGTCCCAGGAGACATCAGCTCCGCAGCCTTCTGGATGGTAGCCGCTGCGATCGTTCCCGGTTCTGATTTAACAATCGAAAATGTGGGGGTCAATCCAACCCGCACTGGCATTCTGGAAGTTTTACAGGCGATGGAAGCCGATGTGACGCTGGAAAATCAGCGCGAAGTTGCCGGAGAACCCGTTGCCGATGTGCGAGTTCGCTATGCACCGCTTAAAGCCTGCACGATCGCCGGAGACGTAATTCCTCGACTGATCGACGAAATTCCAATTCTGGCAGTCGCGGCAACTTGTGCCAGTGGCACCACTCTGATCAAAGATGCCGAAGAGTTACGGGTTAAAGAAAGCGATCGCCTCGCAGTGATGGCAGCCCAACTTACCCAGATGGGAGCCAGCGTCACTGAATTACCCGATGGTTTAGAAATTACCGGACAAACCCCCCTGACGGGAGCCGAACTCGATAGCCACACCGACCACCGAATTGCAATGAGTCTGGCGATCGCTGCCCTAATTGCCACTGGCAAAACGACGATTCATCGAGCGGAAGCGGCTGCAATTTCTTACCCGGATTTTGTGCCGACGCTGCAACGGGCATGCGGGTAGGGGGGTTTATGGATGAGCCAATGGGGGACTTGAGGATTGGATAATGCTTGTTTTTCGGCGACGAAGACGTTTTTCTGTCATTGGTCTTCTAAGCTGGCTTTATCTGGTAGCTCTGCTGGTATGGTTTAGTCTCCGCCTCTTATTCTTCGATCGATTCTGGTGGTTAGCCTTGCTGAATACGCTGGCTTTCTATCTGTTTGTGCCGATCGTGGTCTTCTTGCCCCTATACCTCTGGTCTCGTCAGCGACAGTTGCTCCTGGGATTGCTCTTTGCCTGCCTGCTCTTTCTCAGTCTGTTTTATCCGCTGTTCAATCCCTTTGCCAAAGCCGCGCTGCCCGCTCCGGCACAGCCTACCTTAAAAGTCATAAGCTTCAACCTGCGCTGGGATAATCAGAACTATGGCAAAGTTGCTCAGATGATTCGCACTGCTCAGCCCGATTTAATTGGCTTGCAGGAATTACAGCCTGGTGAAGTGTCCAACCTGGCAGCAGTACTCGCACCTGATTACCCTTACCGCGCAGTGCATCCGGTTGATTTGTTCCACACAGTTGCGCTGTTCAGCCGTTTACCGATCGACAGCATGACCGCCCTGCCTAACCCGCCCTGGAACGGGGGCTGCAAGTCACAATCCACGATAAGAACGATCGACCGCTCAATGTGCTGGTCACGCATCTTGCCCCCAACAATATGCCCCTTTTCCCGCTGAGTCGATTTGCTGCTGAAACCCGCGATCGCTACAGCCGTCGAGCTGCCGAGACTGCCTCTCTTCAGACGCTTGTGCGGTCACAATCACTGCCAACTCTGATGCTGTGCGATTGCAATATGACCGATACCTCCGAAACCTATGCCCAGCTTCGCCAGGTGTTCAAGGATAGCTTTCAGGAGCGCGGCTGGGGCTTGGGTCATACCATTTCAGTAAAAGGCATCCCGTTTCCGGTGCAAAGAATTGACTATATCTGGCATACCGATGAGATTCAGGCGATTGACGCATTTGTAGGACCAGACGCAAACTCCGACCACCTGCCGATCGTTGCCACCCTTCGCTACCCCTAACTTGCCCGATCGCCTAACCCGCCCGCTCGCTACAGAGGAGAATCATCGTCGTTTTAGGCAACGGCGGGATTTATACTAACTCTGGTAGGAATGATCACAGCGAAAGCTGATGTGAGCTTCATGGCAGACGCAACTCCCTCGATTCAGTTTTTTGAAGGTATTTCTGAGGAGCTGAGCGGTATCAGTTTTCGCCGCAATCGTGCCACCGGAGTTCGCAGCATTCTGATGACCTTTAAAGGCCTGCGATCGATCGATCGCTTCCAAAGTTATACCAATCGATTTGCCGGAGGAATGTCACTCAACGACAGCGAAGGCAATATCAACATCGAGCCAGCCTCAGTACGCTTTGTGTTTGGCGGACCCGAAGGCGATGATTTGGAGCGAGTCGAATGTGTGCTGCAAGTCGATCGCGAAGATCACTGGGAACGGCTGATGCGCTTTATAGAGCGATATGCTGAGGCAAATGAAATGACATATGGAGAGTCCCGCAAGGAGTAGCGCATGAAAATTGCAGTGACCGGAGCAACCGGATTTATTGGCAGTCGTCTGGTTGAACGGCTTCAAACAGAGGGACATTCCGTGGTGGTGCTAACGCGCAACGCCGATCGCGCCAAGTCGCTTTTCCCAGTCTCTAAATATCCCAATGTGGAAGTCGTCGCCTATCAGCCTCTGCAATCGGGAACCTGGCAGCAGTTAATTTCAGGCTGTGATGGCGTGGTGAATTTGGCAGGTGCGCCAATCGCCGAAAGCCGCTGGACGCCTGAACGCAAGCAGGAAATTATGGATAGCCGGAAAGCAGGCACTGAAAAAATTGTGGAGGCAATTGCTCAGGCAAATCCGCGCCCGTCTGTGCTGGTCAATTCCTCGGCGATCGGCTACTACGGCACGAGCGAAACGGCAACCTTTGATGAAGCCAGTCCGGCAGGAAACGACTACCTGGCAGAAGTATGTCAAGCCTGGGAAGCCGCCGCGCAAAAAGTGGAGGAGTCGGGGACTCGGCTGGTGATCCTCCGCACTGGAATTGTTCTCGGTCAGGGTGGGGCGATCGCCAAGATGCTGCTGCCCTTCCGAATGTTTGCCGGAGGACCGATTGGTAACGGTCGCCAGTGGTTTTCCTGGATTCACCTTGAAGATATGGTGAATTTAATTCTCAAGGCACTGACCCAGCCCGAAATGAGCGGAACCTATAACGCAACGGCTCCAAACCCGGTACGAATGGCAGAACTCAGCCAGAGCCTTGGGGACGCGATGAAGCGTCCATCGTGGCTACCTGTGCCCAATTTCGCGCTGGAGCTAATGCTTGGCGATGCTGCAAAGGTCGTCCTGGAAGGACAGCAGGTTTTGCCAAAGCGAACCCAGGAAAGCGGATTTGCGTATCAGTACACAACGGTCAAACAGGCATTAACCGATGTGGTGCGCGAAGACTAGGATTGCAGATTCAATCCATTCATGATCTAGATCATCATGCTTTAGATCAGGTCGTTTGAGTTGCGAAGGCGAATGAGCTGGCGGCGCATTTGTGGGGAAGCTTCGACTTCGGAAACTTCCTGCACGTTAACCTTGGATTGCATCGGCTCTAAATACTCATCTGCCCCATAGGAGAGGGCATCAAGCAAAATCTCCAGGAGCCGATCGCGATCGAGCAGGGTGTGTTTTTCCTCAATCAGGCGAAACTTAAGGTGAATTTCGCAATCATAAACTGTGAACTCTGAGTCGGTCGGGTGGTGCTCAATGGAGTCGGTCTTCATCTGAAAAGATAACCGCCCAAAGGCGGGAGTGAGGTGAACTAGACGATCAGGTTAAACACACGCATTGGGTAATGGTTTTTAGAGGCGCACTTGTCTGAAGCAGGCTTTGCAGGACAGTAAAGGCAAATCAGAGGGATAGCGAGGCTTTGCTAAAGTGCAGGAAAACTGCTTATGGCTTAAATTCACTGCTAAAGCTAGTCTTCCCAAAAGGCAAACAAAGCAAACCAATTCACCTGCTAAAAACAAATCGTTAAATTGTCCTAGTTTCTATAAATAGCACCATTTCTTAGAAGTACAGGCTAGCAATCTATAAAGTCTCTATGAGGTCATGAAACTCAACTTCATCACTGCTTTAAACCCTGCTACCAGACGATCGATTACAAGCAATTGAAGAATCCGTCCAAGCTAGCTTCCATAAAGCTTCTAGCGATTGCCAGGTCGCCGGAACCGGGGAATGCAGTGATCCCTCAAAATTCCATCCTGAAGGACAACCAAACTTTACCAAAAAGACCTGATTCGGAAAAATTTTGTGTGTCAGTTCTACTTTCTAAAATTGGCTAATACTGAGAGAACAAGTCAGCTTAATGAACTAAATAGGTTTCACTCAATGACGTTTCCCACATGTTCTTCCAGGACTGGAAAGGCATTAAAACCAGCTTTGATCTAGTTTGAATTTTTACTTGCAATCCGTAGCAACACCAGGAAAATTGGGCATTGCTGAATGGAAATCGGATTTTCGATAGGGAGTTCTGCGCTAGCAGTGGTTTGCAGATCACCCTTACAGAATTCATCTATCGGAGCAGCAATGCCGAAAATTGCGATTGCGCCATCTCAATTCATCTCACATCAGATGAGATTGTAAGCGAATTCGTAAGGTTTCGAGGATTGACGTGTTGCGGCTTTGTAAAGCTAGCTCCACTGTTCTGGCGGCTGCGTAAACTGTTCTAGTGTGAGCAAATGAATTCGCTCATCCTGCTGTGCAACCGCTCGATCGCCTGCGGTATTGTAGCCCCAATCCGCCAGAAATAGCTCAACATTCTGCAAATCAACTTGAGGGGCAATGGTCTGAAGCGTTTTCAGCCGATCTTCAACAAACCAGATCAGGGGTTCAGAAGCAGCCGCTGACTGCTGGAGCTGGCGCAGGGTTTGCGCTTTGGGCTGGCGAACTGATTTGCCGAAAATTCGCGACGCAGACAAATTCACGCCTGCCTGAGCAAGCAACTGCTGGACAAAACGATCTTCTTTCGTCGTCACAATAAATAGCTCAATGCCCTCTGTAATAATGCGCTGAAGCTGTAGAGTGACACCTGGATAAAATCGGTGCAGCGATAGCCAGCCTGCCAGATCCAGCGTAATCCATTCATCGCGGACGCGATCGACGACCTGCTCGACCTCCACCGGAACCAACCCTTCGGTTTGTACCAGATCCAGGCAAATCGCGCTCCAGTTCCGCAAGATCTCTGCTTCGGGCATTCCTTGCAGGATCGATCGCAGGACACAGGGCATTTCCCAGCCCGTTTCAACCACAGGACGCAGACGATAAAAAATTTCTGCCAGTCCTTCTGGCGGCGTTTTGTCCCCAGCCAACCAGATGCGGCAGTATGCTCGCCATGCGGTTTCAAAATACTCCAGCAGTCCGTCGCAAATCACGCCATCAAAATCAAGTGCAAGCAGGGTTGGCTGTTTCTGGGTCATAACAAATTACCCCTGCTGCGCTTCTTGCTGCACTGATGTTTGAATCCAATCCCCTAAGAGGGCATTGACGCGATCGGGAGCTTCATCCTGGGGACAGTGACCTACGCCCTCCAGCGGAATGAACTGCTCCACAACAGGAAAATTTGCCAGATTGCGCCCCAAGTCCACAGGTTCCCAGGGGTCATCGGTTCCCCACAAAATTAACACTGGGCAAGAGAGGCGTTCTAGCAGATCTTCGGGTAAGGGACCATAGGAATAGCGCGTGAAAGCAAGAAACACATCTGCCGCACCCGGATCAGCCGCCGGAGCCATGAGCAAATCGACCAATTCATCGGTAACAATTTCCGGGTTGATATACGCCTTTTGCAGAATTTTCCGCACTGTTTTTGGGCGGGCTATCAGGCGAAAGAAATTTTGCCCGACCCACCGTACAGACAGAACGCTCTGCAATAAAGGAGCACCGACCCGTCGATACCAGGGCAATTGGGCACGCCGGCGATCGTGCAGAAGCCGTAAAGAGCAGTTGAGCAGGGCAACTTTCCGGGCAATTTCAGGATGATCTGCCGCTGCTTGCATTGCCGCAATACAGCCGACCGAGTTTCCTACCAGAAAAGCAGGCGTACCGACGACCTCCTTGCAAAAATCGGCAATCTGCTGTCCCCACGTTTCAAAGGTGTAGTCAATTTCCTCACCAGGCTTCGGTTTTGCCGAGTTGCCAAAGCCAATCAGGTCGATCGCATATACTCGCCCAATGTCTGCCAGCACCGGAATATTTTTGCGCCAGTGTCGCCAGGATGCACCAAAGCCATGAATCAGGACGATCGCAGGCCCAGTTTGCCCTTGAGTTTGATAACAGATGGGAAAACCGCGCCACATCCAGGTCTGAGGGGCAGCCAGGAGAGCAGTTGGGGTCAGCGTCATAGCCAGGAGAAGTCTAGAAGGATTACGATTTATTACTTCTCTTATTGTGATACGAGTTTTCTAATTTTCAATGCGCCAGGGGATACAGTCTTTCAAAGGTCATGGAGGATCACGAGATGGTAACGGCTCACCGAGAAGGTTCTATTTTTTAGCATCTCCAGTTCGGCAGCGAAGGGCAAGTGGACTAGAACCGATCTGCTCAAGCCATTGCTCAAGCGATAAAAAAGCCCTCACCCGATCGGCAAGGGAATAAATAGCCGTGACGAACAATGTGCAGCAATGCGAATGAAAAGGGGGTGGCCATTCGTCGCGGATTATTCAGCAAGGGCAGTGCGAAGCAGTTTCCCCGATAGAGCCATCGGCTCATTTCAAATTAAGTGAATATTTCACCGAAACTACGATTCGAAATCCTTAGCCAAAGCGACCGCTGACGTAATCTTGAGTTGCCTGCTGCCGGGGCGAATTGAAAATATTCTCGGTGCGATCGTACTCCACCAGATAACCATAGCGACTGCCGCCGTTCCCTGCCTCAGCATTAAAGAACGCAGTGTAGTCCGCTACGCGAGAGGCTTGTTGCATATTGTGCGTGACAATAATGATGGTGAACTGCTTTTTCAGCTCGTGCATCAGATCCTCAACCCGCAGCGTTGAAATCGGGTCAAGGGCGGAGCAAGGTTCGTCCATTAAAATGACTTCCGGTTCGATCGCGATCGCCCGTGCAATGCAAAGCCGCTGCTGTTGGCCCCCAGAAAGCGACAGACCGCTGGCCTTTAATTTGTCTTTGACTTCATCCCACAGCGCAGCACCCCGCAGGGATCGCTCTACCAGTTCGTCCATATTGCCTTTATAGCCGTTAACCCGCGCACCAAAGGCAATGTTTTCGTAGATCGACTTGGGGAAAGGATTGGGTTTCTGGAACACCATTCCAATCCGACGACGCACTTCGACCGGGTCTACTCTCGAGTCATACAACTCCGTGCCCTGATAGGTGATTTTGCCTTCGACTCGCGCTCCCGGAATCAAATCGTTTAAACGGTTATAGCAGCGCAGCAGGGTACTTTTGCCGCAGCCCGAAGGACCGATCAGCGCAACCACTTTGTTTTTGGGAATGTCCAAGAAAACATTACGAACTGCCTGAAACGACCCATAGTAGATGGACACATTCTCAGTGCGGATAACCACATCGTTACCCACAGAACTCGGTCTAAATTCGGACTGTGCTGGAGAATTCGTCATAGTGAATGAAGAAGAGTGGTTTAGGCGTAGAACTCTGCGCGCTTAAAATCGGAATAAACATCAACCTTCTTAAATCGATCGTAACTTTTGCTTCAAAAAAGCAGATCTACAAATCAAGTGAACTAAACGAATGAATTCAAGGAAAAGCTCGTTGATGGAACGCTAATAAACCTTACGGCGAGTTGCGACTCGTGCCACAATACTGACCACCAAAATCAAACCCACAACGACCAATGCTGCAACCCACGCAAGCTCCTGCTGGTTCCTGTAGGGTGAAATTGCGAAGTTGTAAATCAGAACCGACAGCGTTGCCGTAGGCTGCCATGCGCCTCTGACATCATACTGGTTAAACAGAGCAGTAAACAGCAGCGGAGCCGTTTCACCCACTGCTCTTGCCAGTGCCAGCGTCACGCCCGTTGCAATAAACGGTAGGGCAGCAGGCAAGATAATCTGAGAAATCGACTGAAAATTTGTTGCGCCAATGCCAACTGCCGCCTGTCTTACATCCGGCGGAATCGACTTCAGCCCTTCCTCGGCGGTGCGGATAACGATCGGTACCATCAAAACCGCCAGCGCAACGCCCCCTGCCACTGCCGAGAAAGTACCCGTTACCAGGACTACGATACCGTAGGCAAACAGTCCAGCAATAATCGACGGTACACCACTCAGCACATTAGTACAAAACCGTACAAACTGCGACAGCTTATTGCCGCGCCCAAACTCAACAGTATAAATTGCCGTCAAAACGCCGAACGGAACACTAATCAACGCACCAATTAAGCTGGTAAGCAGTGTTCCCACGATCGCATTGCGAAACCCTCCCCCATCAACTAGAGGCGGCGGCGGCAGCTCAGTCAACACGGCTGGACTCAGACGGCTAAATCCGTTGGAAATGACTGTGTAGAGAATCGAACCCAGCGGCAACAGCGAAAGTGCAGCGCAAGCCCCAACCAAACCCGTCATGATTTTGCCGACCAGGTTTCGGGTGGGTGACGGCACAAAGAGCGAATCGTCTGAAACATTAAAAGCTGAATTGGCGCCCCGATCGCGTGGAATCGTCATAAATTTACTGGAGTCACTGCAAAGAACACAACCTTACTCAACTTCCTACTCAACTTCCTGAAAGCGGCTGATGATGTACTCTGCCAGGATATTCACCGCCAGCGTCAGCAGCATCAGCACCAGTGCCGCAAAAAATAGCGAAGAACGCTGTAGCCCACTTGCTTCGCCAAACTGGTTTGCAATCAGCGCGGCGATCGTCGAAGCAGGCGCAAAAAACGAAACATTTACCCGGTTTGCATTCCCGATCAGCATGGCGGCTGCCATCGTCTCGCCTAATGCCCGGCCCAAGGCCAACATCACCGAACCGATAATGCCTGATAGACCCGCAGGCAAAAGCACTTTGAGAATTGTTTCCCAGCGCGTTGCCCCCAGCCCGTAAGCTCCTTGACGAAGCTGCGGCGGCAGAGAGACCAGCGTATCGCGCGAGATAGCAATAATCGTCGGCAGAATCATGATCGCCAGCACCAGTGCGGTGACAAACATCTGGCGCGTCGAGGGCGGCGTTGAAAAGAAAGGAATCCAGCCAAACACGCTGTGAAGTCCACGCAGTAGGGGCAGGATTGCGGGAATCAGCACAAAAATGCCCCACAGCCCGTAAACCACGCTGGGAATTGCAGCCAACAGCTCAACCAGAAAGGCGATCGGAGTCAAGATCTGACGGGGCAAAAAGTCTTCGCTCAGGAAGATTGCAACGCCGACCCCGACCGGAACCGCAAACAACAGTGCCAGAATCGAGCTAACGATCGTGCCATAAATCTGCGGCAGTGCCCCAAATGCATTTTCAACCGGGTTCCAAACTGACTGAGTTAGAAACCCTAAGCCGAACTGGGTAATGGCTGGAAAGGCAATGCCCAGCAGCGAAAAAGTAATCCAGACCAGAACTGCACCAATCCCCACTGCAAGGATCAGCGTCAGCCAGTAAAAAATGCGATCGATTAAGCGCGTGGCGTGAAACTTGCTTGAGGCTTGAATTAACGATTCTTCGGGAGCAGCAGATGGCGAAGTCATAACTTTAAGAAAAGAGCTGGAGTAACAAAAACCAGATGACTAAATCTCACAAAGAATCTCAAGGTCAACTTCGACGATGGCTCAATTTAGCCATTTACCAGCATACCGCAGGCTTTGCCCCCAGAGGATTTGCCCTGCTTGAAACCAAGCAGCCGTTGAGCCATCGACATTCAGACAAACTGCATCGAATTCATTGAGCGAGTTGCCTTGAAACTGCACCATCAATTTGATTTCAACTGAACCTTCGATCGCAGCAGACAAGACTTTTGTTCGCCAGGATTTGTCAAGAAGGGCAACCGTCTACTCACCGTCCAGGTTAACCATTCGGAAAGCAACGATCGCCCTTGACTTGACTTACTTCCTTGACTTACTTAATGGTGGCGACTTCTTCCTTCACACGACCTGCCAGATCCGGATCGGCTGGGAGATAGCCCAGATCGCTGGCGGCTGTTTTGCCGTTGTCCAGCGTCCAGTTGACCACGTTCTTGATCGCTTCACCCTTTGCTGCGTCCTGGTACTGAGGATAGAGCAGCAGCCAGGTTAGCGTGGTGATCGGGTATGCCTGTTCATCGGTCGGGTCGGGAACCAGCAGCGCGAAGTCTTCCGGCACAGTTTGACCCTTGAAGGCTAGCGCACCTGCTTCGGGAGTTGGCTCGATGATGTTGCCAGCCTTGTTTTCCATCGCAGCCATCGATAGCCCATTCTCTTTGGCATAGGAAAACTCGGTGTAGCCGATCGCGCCCGGAGTTTGCTGAATTTGAGCCGTTACACCTTCATTGCCTTTTGCACCCGTACCTACGGGCCACTCCACCGACTTATTGGCTCCCGCTTTCCACTCAGGGCAGGCTGCCTTCAGGTGGTTGGTAAAGCCGAAGGTCGTGCCGCTGCCGTCCGAACGGTGAACAAACTGGATTTGTTCATTGGGCAGATTCGTTCCCTGATTAGCAGAAGCGATCGCCGGGTCGTTCCACTGGGTAATTTCTCCCGTGACGATGCCGCAATAAACCTCGCGGGGCAATTTTAGATTGTCTACGCCTTCCAGGTTGTATGCCATCACGATGCTGCCGCCAGTCACCGGAACCTGAATCGCGTCAGCTCCGTACTTTTCTCTAAACTGTGCTTTTTCTTCGTCCTTCAGAGGCTGATCGCTGGCTCCAAAGTCAACCGTACCTGCTAAAAACTGCTCAACACCTGCACCGCTACCCACCGACTGATAGCTAATTTGGGTGTTCGGATTTTCTTTGTTGTAGTCTGCAAACCAACGCTGATAGAGCGGAGCCGGGAATGATGCACCAGCACCGCTGAGGCTGACTGCTGCACCGCTATTGCCTGCTGCCGGGCTTGCCGCAGGAGCCGTTGCCGAAGGACCTTCATTGTTACTGGGAGCGCAAGCAACAGCAACCGACATAGAGAGGGCTGCCAAGGAAGCTAAAACTGCGCGTCGCTTAAGCCGTAGTAGGGATGTCATGAGAAATGCTCAGGGTAAAAACTCTGGATAGTTTCGCCTGCATCCTACTGTCTTTAGATAAAGGAATTGTTAATACGTAGGTTAAGATGAGTTTATATCTTTAGATAGAAAAATATTTACCCCTTCCTACAGACCCATTAACCCTTGCACTAGCCCTGTTTCTCTTCCGTAAGAGCTATCTCTTCTACTTCCCTCTACTCAAGGCTGTAATTAGTAGAAGCTGTAATCGGTAAAGGCTCTAACGAGTGGAAATTCAGCTAGTTAGCTTAGGATAGTGGGCAGTGTAATCAACAAGACCATGTACCACGTAATCTATGACGGAAACTGTAACCTGTGCGTCAATCTGGTTCGACTGCTCGAAACGTTAGACCAGGGCAACCAGTTTCTCTATGTGCCAATGCAGAATGAGGAAAGTCTGAAAGCAGTTGGCATTTCTGCAAAAGACTGCGAGCAGGGCATCATCCTGCTGAATGCGAACGATGTCAAACAACGCTGGCAGGGCAGTGACGCAGCAGAAGAAATCGGCAGACGGCTGCCCTTTGGAGAAATCTTTGTTGAGGCATACCGCGCTCTTCCGGGGGCAAAGTGGCTTGGCGATCGGGCGTATGAGCAAATCCGAGACAACCGCTACACGCTGTTTGGTGCAAGAGAAAACACTTATCGATCGCCTTATCCCGCCTGCGAAACCGGGAAATGCGAGGGAACGGTGTATGATAATGAAGCCTAATTTTTAACATATCTGGTTTGGAGGGATCGCCATGCTGACGCTGAAGATCGTGGTCTACATCGTCGTCGCTTTCTTTGTCGGTCTGTTTTTCTTTGGTTTCCTGTCAAACGACCCGGCGCGGAACCCCAGTCAACGCGACCTCGAATAATCGAGATTCTGGAACCCCTCAGGCTTTGTGCCTGTCCAATAAACAAGATATCGCTTTACAAGCTGCTATCCCTTTTGTAGAGCGAGTCGCTGTCGAAGACGGCTGAAGTCCTGAGTGAGGGCTATCCGTCCTTACTGTTGCGCTGTAAGTATGCCCTATCCGGTTCCGCCACCCCTACCGCCAGTCGTTCACCATGTCACGCCAAATGCTTCTCCTGCCGTTTCGCCACCGATCGCTCCTGATGCGATAGAGCCTGTTTCGTCTACGGATTTGCGGGCGGAAGCGCGTGTAGATGCTCGATCACTGGGTGGTGCGATCACCGTTGAACTCGCTGAACCCGCACAGCCCGACGCTCAAACTAAGCCGGTTCAAACCGAACCGAGCCCACCTGAGCCAGCGCGCAGAGAACGATCGATCGCATCGCAGTTTCCCCAAGAGGTCGTCGCTCAAGCAGAAACGCCATCCCCTGTTCTTCCAGTGAATCCACCCGGAACGGGTTCTAGTCGAGCCTCGATTCGCCCGGTTGCTGAACTGGATGCGCTGATTGCAGTAACTCAGGCGCGATCAACTGTGCCTCGGAACGAGCCTGCGCTTGAAGTCGAAGACTTTGCGCGATCGGGTCAAATTTCCCCCCAGCGTCCGTCAACTGCACCCTCCACTCCGCTCCCCCCTTCGGTGGAATCTGCAACGGCAAATGGGCAGTCCCCAGCAGAGGCGGCTGCGCCAGGAAGTTCAGACTCCGGGCAAGTTTTAACCATTCCGGGTCAAAATGAGGCTCCTGCCGTCCCCGCTGGCGGAACGGGAGCAGATCAAAGACAGCCCGCGAATCAAACGCCAAATCAGGCTGCACAAACTGTCCCGGAAGTTATCGAACTCTCTGCCGATCGCCAGGAATATGACGAGCAGCGACAGGTGTTTCGCGCCGAGGGGAATGTTGTCATGCGGTTTCGGCAGGCAATTCTAACCGCCGATCGCGTTCAGGTGAATATCCCCAATCGCTTAGCTGTGGCAGATGGAAACGCCGCTCTGCAACGCGGACAGCAAACCCTGCGCGGAGAGCAGTTTACCTATAATTTTGGCTTTGACCGGGGATCAGTGCTGCAAGCCAGAGGCGAAGTTAATCTCGGTGCTTCGACCGATTTTGATGCGAATCAGCGTCCTGTTGTCGGAAGTCCGCTCAGTTCTGCTCAGTCGGTGGGAGCGCAAATCACTGAGACTCAGCCGCTTCAGGCAGCAGGCAGTGGCGGGGGGCTGATCTTTGGAGTGGCAACCGGAGGTCAGGCTGCACCCAGTCAGCAGGGAGCAACGCTGTCTCGTCTGCGCTTTGAAGCCGAGCAGCTTCAGTTCAACGGGCAAAGCTGGGAAGCAACCAATGTGCGACTTACAAACGATCCCTTCTCGCCGCCGGAGCTAGAAGTGCGATCGAACCGCGTCACAGTAACGCCCCTGTCGCCCACCAGTTCAGAAATTCGCGCCCGCAATCCCAGAGCCGTATTTGACCAGGGCTTAGAGCTGCCCCTCTTGATCGATCGCGCTGTAATAAGCCAGGAGCGACAGAATCCGGGTTTATTTAATATCGGCTACGACGAACGCGATCGGGGCGGATTTTTTATCGAGCGTGCCTTTAATGTCGTTTCGAATTCGATCGTAGACTTTAGCCTGACGCCGCAGATCTTGGTGCAAAGGGCAATCGAGGAAGACGGGTTTCTCTCGGGTTCATCCTATGGTCTGATCGCCAGCCTCACCGCGACTCCCACCCCCACCACCTCAATTGTCGGAAATGCCGTCTTTACCAGTCTGGATCTTGGGGATCTCGAAGATACGTTCCGGGCAAGTTTGCGCGCACAGCAGCGTATTTTTGCCAATCACACGGTGGCAGTGGAATATAGCTATCGCGATCGGCTATTTAACGGGTCGTTAGGCTTCCAGAATGTGCAAAGCAGTCTGGGATTGGTGATTACTTCACCAGTTTTTACACTGGGTCAAACGGGAATTCTGTTGGACTATCAGGCTGGCGTTCAGTTCATTAATGCCCGCACCGATCGAGATAGTTTATTGCGGGAACAAAACGTCGATCCGCAGGCAGACGAAGAAGATAGGCGCGTTGATTTGACTCGTTATCAAGCGACTGTCTCTCTATCGCGCCCAATTTTGATTTGGGCAGGAACGCCGCTACCAGCCACGCCGACCGAGGGCTTACGCTATACTCCCAATCCCGTTGTACCCTATGTTGCTGTGACTCCCAGTATTCGTGGGGTGTACAGTGCTTACAGCAACAATGAAACCCAGGCTAGCGTGAATGGATCGATCTCGCTGTCAGGGCAATTTGGTCATTTTTCGCGCCCGTTTTTGGACTACACCGCTTTTAACATTTCCTATTCGCGCGTTGCACTCAGCGGAGAGTCGCCCTTCCTGTTCGATCGCGTTGCCGATGTACAGGTGCTTAGCGCAGGCATCACGCAGCAAATTTACGGTCCGGTTCGGTTTGGTGTGCAAACTGCCTACAATCTTGACAACGGAGACACTATTGATACGGTCTTCACCCTAGAGTATAGTCGCCGTACCTATTCGATTACAGCTGCCTACAGCCCAAGGCGAGAAGCTGCTTCGATCGTATTCCGCCTGTTTGACTTTAACTGGACGGGTGATCCGGGTCCGTTTTCGGGCTTAAATTCAGAAGATAATGTGATTGATGGCGTACAGCAACAATAAATCCTTCCGGTTGATAGTTGGCGTTTCCCTGCAAGACTTGAGAGACTAGAAATGCAATTGCAAGAATGTTTGTTCAAGCAATGCAAAGTAGTTTCCCCGAAAGAAACTGCTCCTGACCCTGTCTCCCCCTGCCACAGCCATGAATCAACTGGCAAAAGAAATCTCAGCAGAAGTGACGGAACTGATTAGCCGCTACGGATTTGACCTGGACGGATATTCGGTCAAGGCACTGGTCGATTACTGGATGCAGCAGTATCCTGCGCTTTGGATTCGCCTGGCAACAATCGAGGCCCTGTATCAAGGACGCTATAAAGCAATCTCGATCGAGCAAATTTTAAACCTGTGGCGACGGCGGACTCGTGCGGTCTACCACTTCAACGGCGAATTTGAGCGCATAGTTAGCCTTCGTCCGATGCTGAGTGCCGGAGACCTGTCCAGTTCAGCTTTGCTGGGGGTGAAAACGGCTCAGCCCTCAATAAAGGGGACTGCAATCGATGGGACTGCTGAAGAATTCAGAGCCGATCGCAGCGAAACTCCCCAGGCGGGGGCGATCGATGGCTCGGTTCAGGAGAATCTCAGTGGGAAAAATGCCACAGCTAATTCCCCCGCAGAAGGTACTGCTCTGCATCAAACAAGCTGGCTGCAATTGCCGAACACAACGCAAAACAATTCCACCTCTGGAATCATCAGTTCAGAAGAAATTCGCCATGCGATCGTGAGCGAACCCCCACCCATTGACCAGTTCACACCGACGCTGGAAGTTTCTGATTTCTACTGGCGGCTCAAAGCCGTTGTGCAGGCAAGGGGCGCAGGCGCAGTCGAAGAAATCGGCAGAAGAAACTAGGTTTCGAAAATGCTTGAAAATTCATCATTGTCCCCGGAACCGCCGCTTTAAGCCTGCTAGCCTGAAGGCGAAAGGCAGGATTTTGAAGTGAATTAGGAGATGGGTGAACGATCGCCGCTCCTGGAAAACTCAATTCTGTCCGAATGGTTTCAAAGCCTCCCGTTTATGGGGACAAAACCAGAAAGTGAAATCGAGGGGGCAATGTAGGAAAGCTGCCCCTGGATTAAACTTCTTCCTCAGCCAGGGACTTGGAATCAGGCTTCGGTCGGGGCTGGGCTGGTAGCGGCAGTGGTTGAAGCGATCGTCGATTGGGGCTGTGCGCCACCCATACGGATTTCTGAGCAGAAAGATGCCATGCTGAAACCGCCAAATCGCTTCAGGATGCTGGTTCTCAGGCGCAGATTGGGGCTGGCAAACCAGAGCCGCTCTTCAGAATACATCGTTTCGTATTCGGTGATGAGCGTCAGCGCGTCGTCACTGCCCATGATGTAGCGTCCTGCCACTGGAGCTTTTTCAGCGTAGCCCTGTTCGCGCAGAAGCTTGCCCTCGTTTGATTTTTCAGCATCGGCGATCGGCACTAGCACCGTCGAGCCAGCGTGCTTTTCTTCGTCCCATTCCATTGTGCCGTCCCAGCTCACCCGTGCTCCGCAAAGTGCCAGAGCCGGATCGACTTCGTACTGCTGACAGAGTTTGACGACAGCCGGGTCGTCTTTGGGCAGTATCTCGATCGTCAGATTTGACTTGCCACTTTCCGACTGTTTAAACGCCAGGTGATGGCTTGTGCGCTGGGAAAACCATTTTCCTGAACTTTGCTGAAAAAACTCTGTAATATCCATGAGGGGCTGAAATTTAACGAAGTTTTACAAGATTCTCAGAAGCAATACTCACTATCTTAAAACATAAGACATTAGGACGAACTTGCACTGGCAGGATTAGCGAGAATCGCGCAGCAAACAGGTTGCGTCCAGCACGATCAAATTTCCGTCACGTTGCACGGTGCAGCGTTGCCGTTGCCTTGCCAGGGCAGGAGTTCCCTGTTGCAAATTGGCTACCGCCTGCTCGATCGCCTCCGGGTATTGGCGAATCCAGGTATTTTTTAGAAATTCTGGACGAAAAGAATCGCGGCTCACTACCCAAAAATCAATGCCATAGGTGCGAATGACGTCGGTTAAAGCAGCGCGATCGAGGCTGTATTGTGCCCGAATCAGATCATTCGCTCTTTGGCGAAAGGGAGTGATATAGCCGTCGTGATACGGAATCGCATATTCGCGCCCTACCAGAATCGGTCGCTTGGCAAAGGTCGGAACAAAGTCGATATCTTGTACCAGGGAAGCAATTATTGTGTCTTTGGGCTGCTGAGCAAAAAACTGGTAAAGCTGGGGGTTTGGTCCTGTTTTGTAGTTCACCTTCATAAAAGGGTAGGCGTAGCTGGGATACAGCAACAGAGTCACCGTCGTTACCCCAATCAGTGCCCAAGCAATTGCCTTTATGCCAATCTGCCGCGATCGTTGTAGCCCGTGCAGCAGCCCATCGAATGCCACCGTCAGGACGATCGCCGCCGCATACACCAAGACAATTCGCAGCGTATAGGCACTATAGCGACTGGGCAGATGGAGCCGGAACAGCAACAGATGCGCCATCATGAAGAGTCCGAGGGCAACGATCGTGATTTGCAGCAACATCAGAGGTTTGGTCTGACGCAGCAGCGGTAATCGGTTTCGCAGCGGTTTAAGGTACAGCAGCGGCAGCAAAAAACCGATTGCCAGCAGAAACGGTTTAAACGTAGGAAACAGCCCGCCTCGAAAGCTAACCAGCCAGAAATAAAGCGGATCGGGATAAAAGAAAGGATTGCGTCCGCCGACGTAAAAGTCGGGCAGTTGTTTTGCCTCTGCTACGCTCACTACCGGATCAAATTGCGTCGTCACCAGCGCATAGGGCAGCAGCACCAGAAACGCCACCAGCAAACCCGCCCCGCAAAACCAGTAATCCCAGCGATTTTCAGAGAGCCTCAGTCGCCCTGATTGCCAGCGCAAGGGTAGCCACAGCAGCAGTCCGGCAAACACAAACACAAACTGCGGATAAAATAAGCCTTCCAGCGCGATCAGGATGAGACAGGCAAGGAGCGATCGCTTCAGCAAAAAGTGCAAAAACGCCAGAAATATCGGCAGCATAAAGGCTCTGGGCGTTGCCGAAGCCAAGTCATCCTGACTCCAAAACAGGTAATTGAGCAGCAGACAGGCAAGAAATCCGGTCAAGGGAACGGGAAGCAACTGAAGCGCAAGCCGAAAGCCGTAGTAAGTAGCAATCAACCCCAGCAGGGGCGGGAGCAGCTTACTCAGCAATAGCGGATCAATGCCGATCGCCGCAAACACCCGATAGAAGCCGCTGTAGCCCCAGGGCGCAACCGACTGAAAATAATCTGCAATCCAGTCATCGGGAAACAACTGGGGGTCAAGAAATCGCTGCATCCAGAAAATATGCTGCCGGGCGTCGTCCTGCACAATGTAAAAATTCGCAAATGCTTTTTGCAGTCCCAGAATGCCAAACAGGGCAGCAAAGGTCAGGCTCAAACTCAGCCAGAAGCGCGTCTGCGAAACCGAAGGGTGAGCAGGAATTAGCCAGGTGTGGAGACGTTTAGCAAGCATGGATTCAGGAGATGACGATCGATTGAGAGGATGTTTGATGCAGTGTGAGGGGTTTGACATTGCCGCCTAACTCCCCTCATGCTGGGGGACTTTTGGGGAACTTTGAGTATTGAGAGCAGGCTCGGTTCCCGCCAGAATTGACCCAGGGGAGCAGTTCGGGGCATAGCCATAACTTTTCAAACATTCTCTTTTCTTAGACGGGCGATCGGCTCCGTTTGCTTCCCCCTTTTGCGATCGCCCCTGGCAATCCGGTAAACTTTGGGGGATTTTAGCAGTTTGCGACTCCGGGAGAAAGGGTCAGTGGTGGCAGAACCGATGCGAAGCAGCTCCCCCGATGGGGCAATCGGGATCAGGACAATTGGGAAAGAGTGGCGATCGTTGCCTGCCTGGTTGCGCTATGGCGTGGTTGCGCTGCTGGTCATTGGCATTTTCTTTCGGTTTTATCATCTCGATCGCAAAGTTTACTGGATCGATGAAACTAGTACCTCGCTGCGGACACTGGGCAACACACGAGTCGAAGTTTTGCAGCAAGCTTTTACCGGAGAAGTGCTCAGCGTCGAGGAGTTTCGGCAGTATCAGCGTTTGCGTCCTGAGAAAGGATGGGGAGACACGCTAAACGCCCTCACTGGAACGGCAGAACACACGCCCTTGTACTTTTTGCTGGCGCGGCTCTGGGTTGGGTTTGTCGGGCATTCGGTCGGAACCATGCGCTTCCTGACAGCAGTATTCAGCGTTCTGGCGATTCCCTGTTTGTACTGGCTTTGTCGCGAACTGTTTGCAAATCCGGCAGTTGCCTGGACTGCGATCGGGCTGTATGCAATTACGCCGATTCACGTTTTGTTTGCTCAGGAGGCGCGTCCCTACAGTTTGCTCACGGTGTGGGTGCTGCTGTCGAGTGCGCTGATGCTGCGGGCTTTGCGTTTGGGAAGACCAATCCACTGGATTGCGTATGGAGTAACGGTCGTCGCCGGACTTTATACCCAGCTTTTGTTTACTTTTGTGCTGCTGGCGCAGGGTTTGTATGTCCTGATTGTGGAAGGAATTGGTAAACGGCGGATCACTGGCAATCTCACTGCATTTCTACTCACGGCTTCAGGTGCAGTCATTAGTTTTATTCCCTGGATTGCGCTGCTGTTTATTCGCCAAGAACAAGTAAGCGAATCGACTTCTGCATTGATTGGAAATCAGCCGCTATCTGCCATGATCGATCGCTGGGTGTTTCACCTGAATCAGGCATTTCTCGATCGCGATCTGGCTTCTGCAAATCTCCTGATTGTTCTTTTAGCTGCGTTTGCGCTGTATTTTTTGATTCGTCATACGCCGCCTCGCACCTGGCTATTGATCGGGCTATTGGTAAGCGTCACATTTCTTTGTTTGGCAATTCCTGATTTGATCAACGGGGGCCGCCGATCGCTGCGGATTCGCTATTTATTTCCGTTTATCTTAGGCATTCAGATTACATTCGCGTTTTTATTCACCACGCTGACCACTGAGCGTCGAAAATGGCAGCAAAAAGTGGGTCAACTGCTCTTAGCAGGGTTTGTGATTGCAGGAATTATCGCTTGCAGTGTCAGTTCTCAGGCAGTGGTTTGGTGGAATAAGAGCAATCCGCGCAGTGCCTATTACCCGATCGTTTCAGAAATGATTAATCAACAGCCAAATCCTCTGGTCATTAGCGACGGGTCGGTTTCCGATACGCTGGCATTTAGTGCATGGCTCCGCCCAGACATTCGATTGCAGCTTATTGAAGATTTCCGCAATCTGAACATTGCTGAAGGGTTTGATCCAATTTATCTGCTCAATCCTGAACCCAATAATCGAAAAATTCTGCGATCGGACTATCGCCTCAAGCTAGTCTACGAAGACCGCACTGATCCAGACGATCTTGAAGAACGCCTGTGGACGGTGGAGAAAAGGCGATCGAACTAGGGCTGAACTTCAACCAGTGTTCCAATTGCAACCTGTGCATAAAGTGCCTGAGCATCGGCATCGCGCATTCGGAGACAGCCATGGGAAACTGCCTGCCCGATCAGCTCTTCTCGATTGGTACCGTGGAAGCCGATCTGATGCACACCGTCTGTCCAGAAGCCGACCCAGCGAGAGCCAAGGGGATTGTCAGCGCCCGAGAAGAAGAGTTCGCCCGTGAACGGATGTCGCCAGATCGGGTCTTTTTGCATTGAGATAATCCGAAAACTGCCAACCGGGGTTTCCCAGCCTTCACGCCCGACTGCGATCGGATAGCTCGCAATTTCCTGGTCATGTTGATGAACCACGACCTGACGATCGCCTAGACGCACCACTAGCCTGGTTTGGGCAGCGATCGGGTCAGGATTGAGGGCAGATTGCAGCGTTGCAGCGAGTCCGGCACGAGTAGGATTAACGGGTCTAAAGGGGGCTTCTTCCTGAGGCGGCAGCGTTGAGATGGGCGGCAAAATAGGGGATTCAGGGTCAGCTTGAGACAATTGCCAGTCGGTAATGACGAGCAGGGCAGCCGTCACAAAACTAAGAATCATGAAACTTTGTTTCAGAGACTCAAACCGACCGTTCATTCCTCATGCCGAACTTTTAGGTTTCTCTTTTTATTCTAGTGGCATGGATTTGGGGCAAGACAGGCTCTAAAGACAGGCTCTACTAAAGTCGCTGGATCACGGCTCTCAGCCCGCTCTGATTGAGCAGCCGAGCCGCGTCCTCGGCGTTATCTCGATCGCTAAACGCTCCCACCTGCATCAGTGGTCTCCCTCGACCCGAAATCAGAAATGCACTGGGAATGAGCGATCGCACCAATGCCTGAACTCGCTCACTGCCTGCCTCCACTACCACGCGATAGCGCAACATCGATCGCTCCGGACTGGACACAGCACTGCCTGCATTCCAGGATTGTCCAGCAGAAACGTTAATGCGCGGCATATCTCCCGTATTCCCAATCGGTGCATCTCCATCGGGAACAGGCAAAACGTTGGACTGAAGCGTCAGTCGATCGTCGATTTCAGGTTGGGCGCTCGGGACGGCAGCCAGTTGAGGCAAAGGCGGCGGCGCAGGCAGGGACAGAGACGACTGCATTACCGGAATGGCAGGGGAACTGTTTTCAAAAGGAGTAGCAATGCCAGCAGCAAACGGCTGAGGCGCACGGAAAGGAACAGACACAGGAACCGCAGCCATTAAAACGGGTTCAGAAGACGACGGCAGCGAGGGCATTAGCGAGGGCATCAACGCCTCTGGCGGCAGGTTCAGCGAATCGGCAGGACTCATCCGCACTCCAGAATTTTCGGGCGGCGGCACTGGAATCGGAATCGAGACCGCTGGATCCGCTTCAGCGATCGCCTCAGGTTGGGCACTGTTTTGCGTCGGCGAGACGTGATCTGCCCGTAAAGAGCCTGACACCGCAAAACGTGGGGCAGCGATCGATCGATCAGCGTTAATCTCCCTCGGCGGCAGTTGACCAATGAGCGCGGTAGCCACCAACGTCGAACGGCAATCGGTAAAATCGGTTGAAACTGTTGAAGCAGAAGGAATTGAAGCAGAAACTGGAGTAGGGGGAATTGGAGCAGCACTTAAAGCAGAGGGATCGGCAGGATGAATCATTTCGATCGATTGCAGTTCTGGGGTCTGCCCTGTTTCTGCGGGTTGAACAAAACCCTGATCCGCCTGCACAGCGGCAATTTGAGTAACAATCCCATCAAAATCAACTCTGCCCGAAACCTGCTGGGCGGAAAGCTGGTTACCTGCGATCGGCACGGTTTGGCTTGTGCTGGCAGCGTTCACATCCTGTCTGCGGTTTTGCCGAAACTGATTTTGTCCTGCATCCTCGGCCGTGCCTAAGTCAGGCTGGGCGTTATTCACGGCAGCTACCCCGACTTCGCTGCTGTGTTCGATCGCATTTCGTCGTAAAACCGGATGTGCGCTGTCTTGCACCAATACACCAGTTCGATTGCGGCGGATTTGATTCTGAACGATTAACGGGGCGGCAGATTGGGCGATCGTGATTCCGACCTCGGCTTGTTCAAAGAAATTTTGCCGCACTTCCGGTTGGGCAGTTCCGGCGATCAGGAGTCCGGTTGCCTGGTTCTGGCGAAAGCGATTTTGCTGAATTGCCGCCAGTGCATTGCCCGTAACCGTTATGCCTGACGCCTGACTGCCTGAAAACGTATTGTGGGCGATCATTGGATTGCTCGACTCGATCCAGAGTCCGTGACCCTGGGGATTGGTGATCGTTATGCCAGTAAGCAGCGTATTCATTGCGCCGATTAGCGTTACGTTCTGCGAACCCTGGCTAGAACTTACAAACTCGCCGCCGCCGCGGATCACAATGCCCTGTCCTGCTGTGCTGGAATCGCCCTGAATCGTGATGCCCGATCGCATCTGGAGCGGGAAAACTTCGCCTGTCTCGGCACTATAGAGTCCGGGAGAAAGCAAAATTACGGTGTTAGGCTGTGCCACTTGCAGCGCATGGTGGATCGTGCGAAAGGGCAATTGCTGACTGCCAGAACCCGGAATATCTTGACCGATCGCCGGATTGACGAATAGAAAGGTTTGGTTGCGCTGGGACAGCGAGCCTGGTGCACTCGGCTCGATTTGGGCGGCGGCTGCATTGTTCCAGCCATTAAGCAAAGCCAGGGTCAAAGCGATCGTCAGCGATGCACAGGTCAATCTTGTACAAGTCAACCCCGCATCTAAAAACGGCAGGAGCGATTTTTGAGCTTTGGAGCCACTTTGAGCGCGTGAAGTCATCAAACGCATGGATTCTTTCCCAACACCAACGGATATGGACAGCAGCCTTGCCCGACTTGCCTGGATCACTGACCTGAATCAGGGACCGGAATAAACAATCCTGAATAAACAATCCCCAATCACTGACCTGAGTAAACAATAAGGAAAAATTAGCAGCGATTAACGCCAAGTTTAGCGAGCGTTCTGCAAATTCTCCGAATTCAACTCTGCCTATAGCGTTCTAGAGGATTAGTAATGAACTAAATTCTGCCTGATTTTCTGAAAGTAGTGACAGGATAAGGTAAATTTTTTTTGCTGGGGCAATGGTTCGACGAGCAAAAATTCTACTGAGACGGTGGCTCTGCTGCGTACGGCTGAGGCTGTCCTGTTAGGATGACAAATAGCTAAAAGGTGCTTACAAGGTACTTAATAAAGTGTGAGTCGCGACCCGAACCGCCCCCTACATGATTCAAGATTGGGAGACTTTGAGCTGGAATGGAGTCTGAAGTCCTTTATTGAGAGACCTTGAACCCAATCCCGGAGCGGAAATCCTTCAGAGTTGAGAGGGTGGGGCAAATGCAGCACGATGGATACCTACGGTGGATACTTCTAGAGCATCCTCTTCGAGCGCACTGGATTCGATCCCACAATGGGCGGAACAATCAACGCAATAGGCAGCAGGATGGGCAGCAAGATGGGCAGTAAAGCGGGCAGTCAGAACGAAGGCTATCAGTCAGCCGTTTATCGGATTCTCGATGCTAACCTCGATCGCGCCCGTGAAGGGCTGAGAATTATCGAAGAATGGTGTCGATTTGGACTGAATCAGACGCAGCTCACCGAGGAGTGCAAGCAGCTCCGGCAGGAACTTGCCCACTGGCACAGCAACGACCTCCGCGCCGCCAGAGATACCCCAAACGATCGCGGCACCGACCTCACCCACCCTCAGGAAGCCGAGCGATCGAGTGTGGCCCAGGTGCTTCAGGTCAATTTTTCCCGCACTCAGGAGGCACTGCGCGTTCTGGAAGAATACGGCAAGCTTTATTCGGGAGACATGGCAGCTGCTTGCAAGCAAATGCGCTACCGGGTGTACACGCTCGAAACTCGGCTAGGCGGCTATGAGCGACAGCAGAAGCTAAGACAATCGACCCTGTATCTTGTGACATCGCCTTCTGATCATTTGCTCGAAGTGGTCGAAGCGGCATTACAGGGCGGACTCTCTCTGGTGCAGTATCGCGACAAAGAAACCGACGACCTCACCCGGATCGAGAATGCGAAACGCCTGAAACAGCTTTGTCATCGCTACGATGCGCTGTTCATTATTAACGATCGCATTGATCTTGCACTGGCAGTAGACGCAGACGGCGTGCATCTGGGACAGGACGATGTGCCGATCGCCTTTGCCCGTCAGCTCTTGGGCAGTCAGCGCATTATTGGACGCTCTACCCACAGTCCCGAAGAAATGCACCGGGCGATCGAAGAAGGAGCCGATTACATTGGTGTGGGTCCAGTATATGAAACGCCCACCAAAGCAGGCAGACCCGCCGCCGGACTGGAGTATGTGCGCCATGCCGCTGCTCAGGCTGCGTTGCCCTGGTTTGCGATCGGAGGCATTAGTGCAGACAATTTAGACGCAGTGCTTTCTGCCGGAGCCGAGCGAGTTGCCGTTGTACGGGCAATTATGGCAGCCGAGGAACCTACCCTGATGACCCAGTATTTTGTTTCGCAGCTCGATCGAGTGCAAACGCTCCGCGCTCATGCGATTTCTTGAGGATTCAAGTCACGATGTCCCCCACCCACCTCATCACCCTGCAAGTCAACGGAGAGCCGCGCCAGTGTTCTGCTGAAACGCTCTTACCCGATTTACTGACTCAGCTTGGCATGAATCCACGGCTCGTTGCAGTGGAATACAACGGTGAAATTTTGCATCGCCAGTTTTGGACAGAAACGAAAATGCAGGCAGGCGATCGGCTGGAAATAGTGACGATCGTGGGGGGAGGATTACGCCATTAAGTACGGTTATCTCCGCTAAAATCCACCTTAAGCCTGCTTATCCCCTTAAAGAGAAGGCGGTAAACTAAAAGGGTAGCGACTTTGTAACATTTGGTTAACTTTTGGGAGCAGTAGCAGCGTTCAATCCATTATGCTGTGCGCCTGCACTAATCCTGAACCCAGCCAAAGCCGATACGATTACTCATCAGCTTGGATAGGCACGGGACTATGTTCAACAAACTGTTTGCATTAATTAAGCCTGCTTTAAAACCTTTTCTGATTGCCAGTTTGGTGATTACGATCGCCTTTAGCCATGCCGGCGGCGCACTGGCAGCAAGCGGAGGGCGTGTGGGTGGCGGCAGCTTTCGCGCTCCGACCCGTACAGCTCCGGCTCCCAGTCGCCCCTATGGAGGTGGGGGTTACGGTGGATATGGCGGCGGTGGCGGCTACTACCCTGGTGGTGGATTTGGGTTTCCCTTCATACTGCCCTTTTTTGGCTTCGGGGGCGGTGGCTTATTCAGCATCTTGATCTTTCTTGCGGTCGCAGGCTTCCTGACGCGGGCACTGCGGGGAGCAGCGCAAGGCGGTAACGACAACAGCGACGGCTATGACGGCTATGATTCTTCGGTGACGGTAGCAAAAGTGCAGGTCGGTCTACTGGCTCAAGCCCGCGATCTGCAAGCCGATCTGAACCGGATTGCCACTAATGCCGATACAGGCAGTTCTGAAGGCTTGGCTCAGGTGCTTCAGGAGTCTACGCTGTCACTGCTGCGTCACCCCGAATATTGGGTGTATGCGTCGAGCAACGCTGAGCAAGCTAGTCTGCAAGCTGCCGAAAACCAGTTCAATCGGCTGGCGATCGCAGAACGCAGCAAATTTGCCGAAGAAACTCTCTCGAACGTCAATCGTCAGTTGCGTCAATCCACCCTGCGGCAGCAGCTTCAAGGTGCGGGCGGTGCCCTAGAGCTATCCCGGGATCCGGGCGAGTATATTGTCGCAACAATCATTGTGGCAACGACCGGGCGTCTTCCCCTACCCACAATCAACACCACTCAAGATCTGCGGCAGGCGTTGAGCGTTCTTGGTTCTGTTTCGAGCGATCGGCTTCTGGCTCTGGAAGTGCTATGGACACCACAGGCAGAAGGCGACACCCTGAGCAGCGACGAAATGATTGCTGAGTACCCCGATCTGAAGCGAATTTAGTACGCTAGAAGATACGGGATGCAGTGGGGGCTGAGTCTTCAGTCCCCTCTCTTGTGTGAAGCATTGTTTGACATGAATTTTGTATGATTAGCTACCTGAAGGGCACGGTTGCTGGCGTGCAGAAGATCAGCAACAGTCGGGTGATTTTGACGATCGATGTAAACGGGATTGGCTATGACGTGCAGGTAAACGCCAGACTCACGCAGCAGCTCCCACCCGTGGGCGAAGATGTCCAGATTTTTACCCATATGCAGACGCGAGAAGACCAGACAGTGCTGTTTGGGTTTGGCTCCCCGTCAGAGCGAGATTTGTTTCGCCAGCTGATCAGCGTCACGGGTGTTGGTCCGCAGGTGGCGATGGCGTTGCTGGATGCTCTGGGCTTGCAGGATTTGGTGCAGGCGATCGTGGCAAGCAACATTCGGCTGCTGTCTAAAACGCCCGGTGTGGGCAATAAAACTGCCGAACGGATTGCCCTGGAACTCAAAACTAAGCTGGCAGAATGGCGAATGCAGTCGGGCTTGGGGTCAACCCCCAGTGCGGCTCCGGTTGCCGCTGTGCAAGAAGATGTCGAAATGACCCTGCTGGCACTGGGCTACAGCAGCGATGAAATTACCCACGCACTGCAAGCGGTTGGACAAAGCACCGCTCTTTCTAAATCGGACAATGCAGAAGCCTGGATTCGGGAAGCGATCGCTTGGCTGAGTCGGATGTAGGGTAGGGTATCAGGCATACGGCTAAGAACGGTACAAGCTATTCCTGTAGCGGCTTTTGGTACATCCTGGGAATGACCCTTGCTTCAAAACAAAATCCCTCGTAGAGAGCATGAAGTTCAGCGAAGCGACCGATATAGTAGCGATGGAACGTTAACAGGGAGCGGACATCAGCGAACCGCCTCAGTTACGGGAGAATCAGTTACGAGAGAAGCGGTAAGCCGATCAGCGTAACGTGCCCCGCTGAAGGTTGCAATCCGAGGAAGAGTGGCTTCTGCGGTCTGGTATCCCGGTTAGCTACCTCAATCTTTCCTATAGCGAACCTGTAAATCAACTGTCAGCTTATTGTTAGTAGCGATTCAGATTCGCCTGTTGTTAGTAGCGATTTAGATGAGCCTGGAAACTTCATGAATAATCAAGTACTCACTCGCGGGCAGATGGAACGAAGCCTCTCGCAGCAAATTCAGTTGCTCTATCGCACTTTTTTGGGACATCAACCCAGTAAGGTCTTCTGCCAGCTCATTGATGAAAAACTTACGATCGTGATCGAAAACTCCGTGACCCAGCCCGAACAGCTTTTGCTAGAAGAAGGACACCGTCCGCTTGCCAAGCAGGTGCGCGAGGATCTGAATCATTTGATTGAGCCACGCATGCGGGAAGTGATTGAATCGGTTTTGAGTACCAGTGTCTTAGACTTTCTGAGCGATGCTACGCTCGAAACCGGGAGAACGGGCGTGATTGCAATTCTTCAAAATCCACCCGAAATTCGACCATCCGCTTCACGCCGTGTTAGCCACACGCGATCGAAAACTATCTCCGCGTAGCCTGACAGCAGTGGAAGTTTATCACTGCCTGCAAATCGTCTAGCGTAAACGGCTTGCTGAGATAATCATCAAACCCCTCTGCCAGCAGCCGCAGCCGATCGTCAGCTCTGCCGAGGGCAGTAATTGCCACGACAGGGATAGGGCGGGTTGAGGCGCTTTCCCGAAGCTGACGCAGCAGCTCAATACCGCTTTGCCGAGGCATGACAATATCTAGCAAAATCAGGTGTGGCTGAATGCTTTGGGCGATCGAAACTAAATCTATCCCATTCGTTCTGCCAACAAATCCACAGTTGAATAGCTCCAGCGAGTACTGCAATAGCAGCAAATTATCTTTATCATCATCGACAACTAGCACGAGCGGCTTAGAATTCGAGTCCGAAGTGGCTGAGCTTCGAGGAATTGCTACATTTTGGATCGTCATCTAAGACTCCGCTAAAGTGCATTTCGATTAGAAGGCAGGCTGTTAGGCAAAGAAGACCATAATGCGGGGAATGGCTTGCTACCGAATGAGCAGCAGTTGCACTTAATAAAGCTTAATCACTTATAAAGCTCAATACTAAAGCCTAATACGATACTGCTAACCCAACAGACCAGTTATTTTTAGAGGGAATACGATCGCGCCCAGCTAATCAAGCGTGCATTTGTGTAAGCCAGAATACAAATTTAGCGGCTTTTGAGGCTCAACAGAATAGATTTAAGGTTTGTGTAAACATTACCTGAGTATGACTAGAGGGGCTTTTTGAGGCAGCTAATTAGCGGCAACTGATTGAAGCTAGCATAAGCCTGCTACAGGGAGAAAGTTACAGCCGGGAAGCATCAACAGATTTGAGGGGCACCCATTCACCCTTTTCTATTCTAACTGGCTCTCTTCATTTAAGCTTTACATCCATCTAAGGGGGGTGTAAATCCCTGCTAAGACCTTATCAGATAACGGCTTTTCTGCTTCAGTCTGTGTTTGAAACGACGCAACTCAAAAAACTTTACCTAGAGTAACCTGCTTGAAAATCGCTCCCGCCTCAGATTAAGGTAGAAACCAAGTTGAGTTCTCTTGCGTTAGTGGAGATGAAAGGGTGGGCGATTTTGACAGAAAACAGCTTGAGCAACTAAACGCGATCGGCGAATACTTGCAACACATCCGTCAGGATCAGGGTCGATCGCTCGATGACATCTCCGCCAAGACCTACATTCCCCTACGGATTCTACGAGCCCTAGAGGGTGGGCAGAGCACAATTCTGCCGGAAGCCGTTTTTGTACAAGGGTTTATTCGCCGCTATGGAGACGCGCTGGGGCTAGATGGAATGACGCTGTCGCGCAGTTTTCCAGTCGAGCGTGAAGCGATCGGTTTCGAATCGCCCGAACGAGAACAAGCAGAATCAACCCAAAGTCTGGTCGAAACCCGCGTTCCTGATTCATCTAGACCCGATCGCCGCAAGCGGGAACCCAACTCGTCCAATGCGAGGCAGCTCCCCCTGCGGGATAATCGTCGCAGTCCAGTGCCGCTGATCATTGCAGGGCTGCTGGTTTTAGGAGGGCTGGCTTACGGTTTGTCTCGCCTGCTGTCTAGGCCTCAACGGTCTGAGCCTGCAATCACCACTGCGCCGACTGCACCCGCCGCGACTGTTCCTGCTTCTCCTACTGCTCCTGCAGCTTCTCCTTCTTCCACGCCGATCGCTTCTCCCAGTCCGGTTTCCCCGGTAGCTAGTGCTCGCGCAGCCATTTCTTCTCCATCCAGTTCTTCCGCGACCAATTCCCCCATTCGTGTGGCAATGAATATCACCGCAGATGCTTGGGTACAGGTGATCGCCGACGGCCGCGTAACCTATGAAGGAACTTTGACGAAGGGCACACAGCGCAACTGGTCAGCGCAAGAAGAGCTAACGATCGTATCGGGTAACGCTGGCGGAGTATCGCTGTCATACAACCAGGGAGCTGCAAAGACAATGGGTTCAGCGGGAACCGTAGAGGAAATCACCTTCACGCCAAACAGTAATGCTGCAAATCGTAATTCTGCTGCTAGGGGCAACGCTGCCTCGAACTAGGAGCGTTAAACTGGGTAAAAGCCTGGGAAGAAAAATTAATTCGCAATTTGCGATCGTTTGGCGTTGCTAGTTTCGCCACTAGGTTCGCGGCAAATTTCATCACTAGCGCTAACAGTTAACCTCTACCAGCTAACTTCAAAACTTTCGCAGTTGATTCCGAGCGCACATGGCTAAACATACGCAGGCACATCTTTCCCGTACGATCGAAAAGAGCAAACCCAACAGCGTTAGAGACATGACTAAACGCCAGATGGAATACTACATGGGGGCAAAGCTCATTGAGATCGGCATCGATCCCCAAGCAGTGATTTATCGCTGGTCAGTTGAGGAGCGGGGAATTAGCGAAGTGTGGACGTATAGTGCGTATTGGGGCGATTCAAGAGAGAAGCTGCTTCAGCAGGAGCAAAACAGCTAACCGATCGCTTTCGTTTCACTAAAACTGTCTGCCTTTTGAAGCGGCGGCTGAATAGCCTGGCACAAGCCCATAGCGGCAACAATTGCTTGACCTGAGCTCTTTGAAGCGATCGTTAGGGTCGCAATATATTGAGAAAGATCGTGCAGTGCGTAGAGTAGGTTGACCATGGTTCTGCCATCGTTTGGATTAGGTGACGTTTTAACGGTGACCCGTTGCTTTCTATCGAAGCAGTGTACTGAAGAACGGTAATTTGATCGGGAGATTATCGCCGGAACAATAACAATCGCGATGATTGCAGCCAGGATAACTACATCGACTTCTAGCCGAGCCATTCTGAAAGAAACGGCGATCGAACCGTGATCAAACCCTAATCAAACCCATTCATTAAAAATGAACCGAATGTTGAATACTGATTAAAAATACTATTTGTCTTTGCTCAGCGTTGTATCGTTATTCATTGAGAACTGAACGGTGGGTTTAGCAGGTTGAACGGCTTTTTCAGTGGCAGTATTCAAGTTGTGAGGTCTGGCACCCGTTTGATAAGGAATTCGTGAGTTCATGCAATAAGCTCCTAATTAATCGTTCTGATTATTTTGTAATGAAATCTTACCTAATGAATTGCAAATTGAAGGTTCGGTTATTTCTACCTTGGCTTCAATCGGCAAACGATTTGTGAATTAGATAAGCGCTGTAAATTCATTTGACTTATTTATAGTTTGAGATATGGGAACCTAAACGCAAACTTACTTTAGGCGGGTTTGTAAACGGCTCTTGTACACCTGTAAAGGTACGCGAATCGATATACCTATCCTGATTTCTTCCTATTAGTACGCTTAAGCAAGCGATCGATTAAAGATAGGGCGAATAATTCATCAAAAGTCGTATGCCGATCGGCTTAAGCAGCAGCTTGGTCAGCGTCATGACTTTTCAAACGTCCTGGAAATCGCGTTTTGAGCATACGGCTGCTTTGTAGCACGGAGTGCCTGCACCGTTTCAATCACCCTTGCAGCAACGCGATCGACTTCTGCTACGGTGTTAAACCTGCCGATCCCAAACCGGATCGAAGCATAGGCAAGCTCAGGCGATCGACCCAGCGCAGTCAATACATGGGATGGAGCCGATTTTGCAGAAGCGCAAGCAGACCCTGATGAAACCGCCGCAAACGACTGAATGCCTAACAGCAATGCCTGTCCGTCTACGCCTTCGACGCTGATGTTTAGATTTCCCGGCAATCGCTGCGTTGCGTGTCCATTCAGATGAATGCCATCTAGGGGCTGAAGCTGCTGCCAGAGCCGATCGCGCAAATCCTGAATGCGCTGGGACTCAGTTTCTCGATCGGCAAGGGCAATCCGCACCGCTTCGGCAAACCCAACAATCTGAGGCGGATACAGCGTTCCCGATCGCAGTCCTCGTTCCTGTCCGCCGCCGTGAAGTTGAGCCGCAAGCTGGACTCTGGGCTGCCGTCTTCGCACAAAAAGCGCCCCAATTCCTTTAGGTCCGTAAACTTTATGCGCCGTAAGCGACATCAAATCAATTTGCATTGCTTCCACATCGAGCGGAATTTTGCCGATCGCCTGAGCTGCATCGGTGTGAAACAAAACCTGCTGCTGCCGACAAATTGCCCCGATTTCTGCCAGGGGTTGCAGAACGCCGATTTCATTATTGGCTGCCATCACTGACACCAGCACCGTATCCGATCGAATTGCCCGGCGAAGCTGTGCCAAATCGATGAATCCATCCGGCTGCACGGGTAGATAAGTCACCTCAAACCCCAGCGACTCTAAATAACGGCAGGGATCAAGCACTGCGCTATGTTCGGTCTGGACAGTGACCAGATGCTTGCCTTTCGCAAAATACGCCTCTGCTACGCCCTTGATTGCCAGATTGTTTGCTTCGGTTGCCCCACTCGTGAAAATGACTTCTTCTGGGGATACGCCGCCTATTCCAGCAGGGGAACTGCTGCACAACGCTGCTGCCAGGGTTGCTCTTGCCTGTTTGACCGCCGCTTCTGCTTCCCAGCCATAGGCGTGCAAACTGCCCGGGTTGCCAAAATGTTCGGTGAAAAAGGGCAGCATGGCTTGCAAAACGCGATCGTCTACGGGAGTGGTGGCGTGGGCATCAAGGTAAATCGGACGAGTCATAAAGCTGGTTTCCTGGCGGAATCACTCCCTATCAGCCTATCTCTACCCTCAAAGTCTGACTTTGGCGAGAGGGACGGTTTGCATTACCCCGGTAATCTGATTTTGTCCTTTGAAAAAGTTTTGGTAGAGGTTTATCGTGAAAAGCTTAATTTCTCGTGCGGCAGCTCGAATTGGCGCATTGCTCGGCAGCATTCAGATCAAGCAAGTTCTCTCGATCGTTCTGGTTGGATTTCTGCTGCTCACCACCGATACCGTACCCCGTGTAGACAAGAAAGCCACGATGGAGCGGGCGAAGGCAGACGCGCATCAACTCGACAATGAGCGGCCCAAGACTACCGGTGAATGGTTTAAGGAAGCTGACCAAGTCGAAGGCAAGAATGATGCAAGACTGGAAAACATTGTGGATGAGTCCAAGGCAGCCGTGAAAGAATTCGGCGAGATGTACAAGGACACCGCAGAAAGAAGCCTGCGTGGATTGAACAACGACTAATTCCAACTGAATTAGAGCTTGCATCGAGTTAGATTGACCGAGCAACAAGCTAAGACGGCAATGGAAAGGAGCTTAGACCTGTGGCTCGATCGGTTGAAATCCCCCTCAATCCCCCTTAAAATCCTCCTTCTTAAAAAGGGGACAGGCAAGGGTTAAACTTTCCTGAGGCAAACCCAATGCCTGGAAGAGTTTGATTCCCCCTCTGAAGGGGAGCTAAGGGGGATTCCAAAGCTGCGAAACCGAGATTCGAATCAAGCAACTATCAGTACTTATTGGGCTGTCAGGGCAGGTTGAGCAAAGAGCAAACCAAGATCAAATGCGGTTTAGCGTTCCAGGAAGCGACGAAACGACACAACCGCCTCGATCCAGCAGCGTAATCCTCATTCAGCATTTCACTCGAACTGAATAACAGGGCAATTCCCTCACGAATCCTCTACACTCAAAAATCGGGAATCGGTTGATCGAGTTCTGATCGATTGGTTCGACCTGATCGATTAGTTCGATCGGTTTCTGAGTCGTTGTGCAACCAGAGGAATGCGTGATGGTGAATGCCCCAACCCGAACCGAAACAGACAGTATGGGCGCGATCGAAGTTCCAGCGGATCGATATTGGGGCGCGCAGACCCAGCGATCGCTGCAATATTTTGCGATCGGCGATAATGTTATGCCCAGGGAAATGATTCGGGCGATTGGCATTTTAAAACGGGCAGCGGCAACGGTGAATCAAACGCTGGGTAAACTGCCGTCTGAACAGGCGCAACTGATTGAGCAAGCCGCCGATGAAGTGATTGCAGGCAAGCTCGATGATCATTTTCCGCTACGAATCTGGCAGACGGGCAGCGGCACGCAAACCAACATGAACGCGAATGAAGTCATCGCGAATCGAGCGATCGAGCTGGCGGGAGGCGTCCTAGGCAGCAAAACGCCAATTCACCCCAACGACCATGTGAATCGATCGCAGTCTTCTAACGATACGTTTCCGACAGCGATGCATATTGCAGCGATCGAAGAGATTGTTCATCAGCTCCTTCCGGCAGTAACGCAGCTCAAAGACGCACTGGCAAAGCAGGCGGCAGACTTTCACGCCATTATCAAAATCGGACGGACTCACTTAATGGATGCCGTGCCGCTGACGCTAGGACAGGAGTTTTCTGGCTATGTCTCTCAGCTCGAAAAAGATTTGGCGCGAATCCAAACCACGCTCCCCGATTTATATGAGCTGGCGATCGGGGGAACTGCGGTGGGAACAGGACTGAACACACACCCTGAATTTGCCGATCGCGTGGCGGCAGAAATCTCGCGCCTGACCGGATTGCCTTTTGTCGCTGCACCCAATAAGTTTGCAGCTTTGGCAGCCCATGATGCGATCGTGATGACCAGCAGTGCGCTGAAAACCCTTGCGGTATCGCTGATGAAAATTGCCAACGACATTCGCTGGCTAGGGTCGGGTCCACGCTGTGGTTTGGGAGAACTACGCCTGCCGGAAAACGAACCCGGATCATCAATTATGCCGGGAAAGGTGAATCCGACGCAGTGCGAAGCGATGACGATGGTGTGTGTTCAGGTGATGGGCAACGATGCGGCAGTCACGATCGCAGGCAGCCAAGGCAATTTTGAACTGAATGTGTTTAAGCCCGTAATGATTTTCAATTTGCTGAATTCGATTCGGCTGCTGACCGGAGCCTGTACGATGTTTCGGCTGCATTTAGTGGAAGGCATTCAGCCCAACCGAGCGCAGATTCAGCACTTTTTGCAAAATTCGCTGATGCTGGTCACTGCCTTAAATCCCCATATTGGGTACGATCGCGCCGCTCAAGTTGCCAAAAAAGCCTATCAGGAAAACACAACCCTGCAAGCAGCCTGTATCGCGCTGGGTTTTCTGTCTGGAGAAGAATTCGATCGCCTGGTACGTCCAGAAGCCATGATTGCCCCTCAGCCGGAGTGACTCATTTGAGAAACCTCATCGCCTGCGCTAGGCAAGGGGAGCAGTGAGGGAGTAGACTGAGGAACTTAAGACGGTAAACAGACGGTAAACCGTGACGCTGACCTTTTATCTTCTCCGGACGAGCTTATGATCCTAACGGATGGAGCCATCCTGCAAAGCGGCAAGTATGTGATTCAGGCAGTGCTGCACAAGGCTGATCTGGGCATGACTTATCAGGCGTACCATGTTTACCTGGAGCAGACGGTCGTATTGCAGACGCTCAACCCAACTGCGAAGCAATCCAACCATCCTCAGGTGTGGCAGCAGATTGTACAGCAGTTTATGTCAGGGGCACGGCATCTTGCGAAGCATCCCTTCAACCATCGACTGCGAGCAATCGATCTCTTTCAGGAGCAGGTAGACGGGCAGAATTTGCCGTTTGTAGTGCTGAGCTTTCTGCCGAATCAGCCGCCGCAAAAGCTGGGAGAGTGGTTTGTTTATCTTCCAGAGCCAACTCCACCCGAAGCGACATTGCCCCAAACGGCAACTCAAAGTTTAGAGCCTCAAAGTTTAGAGCCGCTATCAGAAGCCCCCGCCGCATTCAAGCCAGAGCCAGTTCAAGCTGCGATTCCTCCGGTTTCATCTGCGGATGAGTCGACGAGCGGCACAACTCCGGCTGAGGTAACGTCCCCAGCCCCGATCGCTGAACCTGCACCCCATCCTGTCGCCGCAACAGAACAGCTACCGCAGGCGTTCAACGGACAATCGCCTCAAAAACAAAGCTCTCCGTCAGTTCGGATTCTCGTTCAGCCCAAGCCTCGCGCCGCGAAGTGGATCCCTGCAAGATTGCCCAACGCCTTTTTGCTGACCGCATTGATTGCAGGGGCAACGGGGGCAGGCATGGGATTCGCGCTGCGAGTTCAGCCCCCTTCGCAAGGCAAAACTCCGTTTAACCTGGGCACAAGTTTTTTTACCAGAGAACAGTCCTTTCCGGCACAGGGTAACTGGCCCATTTACGAAACACCCTCGGCAACAATGCCAGAGGCAACTGACAATTCGCCAACTTATCCGGCTGAGCCTGCGCTACAATACACGCCGCCACTCGAGCCATTTTCTGAGGGTTATGCCCCTCTGCCTGCTGCTCCTGCCCAGCCTGCACCTGCGATCGCTGCTCCAGAAAACGTGACCCCCAGCAATTCTACCGAAGCCGTCCCTGCTGAATCTAATCGACCCAGCGACGTTTCCCCTGCCAATAAGCCAGCCCCACCGGTCACCAGTCAAATCACTCAACCGTCTCAGCCTGCCCCTGTTGCTCCTGCGCCTGTGGTGGCAGAACCGCTTCCGATCGCTCCTGCACCTGTGGTTGAGCCTGCCCCCGCCGCCCCGCCTCCGCTTTCCTCCCGACCCAAAACGATCGACCAGTAGGGACTGGGCTAGAATCAAGAAGAATCAATAGGCTGCAAGTATTGCGCTCTGGCTAGACCTGCTTTCGCCTTTCCTGCTCCTCCTACACAGTAAAACTCTCATATGGCAGCCTCCGAACTTCATCAGCCCCGTCCTGTTCAGAACGATTCAGAACCGGATCTTGTGCCGGAATTGCCGTCAGAGCATATCCATCCTGGGGAAGCTCACCCGCACGTTCATAGTGAGGAGTCGCTGCGGCGCATTGTGAACCGCCTATCGCGAATCGAGGGACACATTCGTGGCATCAAAATGATGGTTCAGGAAAGCCGCTCCTGTCCAGATGTGCTGGTACAAATTGCCGCAGTTCGAGGTGCGCTCGATCGCGTTTCTCGCATGATCCTCGACGAACACTTGACCGAATGTATTTCCCGTGCAGCACGGGCAGGTAACATCGAGACTGAAATCGAGGAGCTAAAAGCTGCGCTCGATCGTTTTCTGCCCTAATTCTGCCCAAATTCCTCCCCTTAGCCTGCATCCTATCGGCTGTGCCTCTGTACCAAGCCGATTTTTTAATTCAAGTTTTAATCCTGGCTCCAAATCGTAGTCGTTATGAGTATGATATAAGAGAAAGCAGTTGCATTGTCAGGTTGACTTCATGCGAATCCAAGACATTCCCCTCCATGAAATTCGTCGTCCCCTCTTCCGTCAAAACGATCAGGAAAAAGTCAGAGCGCTGATGGAGTCGATCGCCGAAATTGGCTTACAGGAGCCGATCGATGTCTTGGAAGTCGAAGGCCAGTATTACGGATTCTCTGGCTGCCACCGCTACGAAGCCTGCACTAAGCTTGGATACGAAACGATTCGCTGCCGGGTTCGCCGCGCTCCCAAGTCAGTTCTAAAAGCACACCTGGCTTAAAAAATTCTTAGCAATCAATTCAATTCTTCAAAGTGGTCTTGTGGGTGAACGCTGTGTTCGCCCTTTTTTTGCGCTTGATAATATTCCTCTTGTCGGTGCAGGAATCGGCAGACCTTCGCTTCGATCACGCCTTCGATTGGCAGGCTGATGAATGCAAAAGGCTAATAGATGTCCTTTTAATAAAAAATAAGGATAGATAGAAAACAAGGGCAGAAATCTCCTGCCCTCTTTGCTTACAAATTTGCTTAAAAAAGCTGGGTTAAAAATTATACCTTTGGGTCGCTGGCATCCACTTCAGGAACCACATCAGGACGCTGCTTATCTTCCCAACCCGGCGGACGCTTCGAGTTATACCAGGCGATCGAGCCGATCGTAACCGCAGCAATAAAGCCAACAATATAAACAGCTGTAAACGCAAACGGAAAATGAGGTTCTTTTTCTAATGCTTCTGCTGCGGCTTGAAGTAGCACAATCATTTTTCCTTCCTCAATTTTTGAAACACTAGTCCTCACTATAGAGCCAAGACAGGTTAGATTCCTCACCCCTGCTCAGGATTTGATCTCGAAATAGAAAAGTGAGCCTCTGTCCCACGTCCTATTTCTTTAGAGGCTAGCGTCAGGCGCAGGCGCAGGCGGAGCAGGTTCTGTAGGAACAACGACTGGGGGGGGAACTTCGATCGGAGCCGGAGCAGGTTCAGGCTCAGGAGGCGGAACCGTATCAATTGGAGCAGGTGCAGGCGCAGTCGATTCAACAGGGTCAGACTCGACAGGAGCGGCAGGTTCAGGCTCAGGTTCACTGTAGTCAGGCTCACTGTAGTCAGGTTCAGAATAGCTGGGTTCGCTATAGGATTCACCTTGCCAGGAGCTTCCGCCAGAGTTACTCCAGGAGCTTTCGCCACTCGACTCTTCGCTGTAATCACCCTCACCGCTTGCTGCTTCTCTGGCAACCACTCGGCGCGGGTTCACAGGTTTCGCTTTTATCGTGCCGTCTCGTCCATCCAGCTGTGGGACTTCCGGGAAATCTTCTGGCTTGATCTCCTCGGTCAGCGTTGACATGAAGTTATACCAGGTGAGCGCAGCCGTGCTGCTAGCTCCATAGGTGGGGCTACTGTCGTCGTTGCCCATCCACACTCCGGTCACAAGCTGGGGAATGTAGCCGATAAACCAGAGGTCACGCCGTTTTTCTGAGGTTCCGGTCTTTCCGGCGACGGCTCGATCTCCCAGAGTTGCATCTCCGCCTGTGCCGCTGTTGACAACCCCTTCGAGCATCCAGGTCATAATCGATGCGCTGTCTTGATCGATCGCTCGTTCTGGCTTGAACTTCGCTTCGTAAATCAGCTTGCCAAATCGATTAAACACGCGGGTAATGCCGTGCGCTTCAATGTGGTTACCCTTGTTTGCCAGCGTTCCGTAGGCACTCGTGATCTCCAGCAGGTTCACTTCTGAGCTGCCCAACGCCAGCGAATAGGCAGGTAGCAGTTTCGACTGAATGCCCATCTTCGCCGCCATTGCAACCACGGGATCAAACCCAACATCCACCAGAACTTTAACAGCAACAATGTTGAGGGAAGAAATCAGCGCATCTCGCATCGAGACCCAGCCGCGATATCGCTTGTTGTAGTTGCGCGGCTCATAGCCATCGACGACGTACTTCCCGTCCATGTAGGACTTATAGGGTGAAAATCCTGCGGCGATCGCCGTGGAATACACAAAGGTCTTAAAGGTCGAACCTGGCTGCCGCTGTGCCTGAGTAGCGCGGTTAAACTGACTCTTGCTAAAGTCATTGCCGCCCACCATTGCCTTGATTTGACCGTTGCGCGGGTCGACCGAGACAAGGGCTGCCTGCTCAAAACCTTCTGGCGGACCGTAGTTTTCGATCGCCCGATTGACCGTTGCCTGTGCCTCTTTCTGCCACTTCAGATTCAGCGTGCTTTCCACCGTCAGCCCGCCTGCTTCTAGCTCCTCTTTGGAAACCAAATTGGGCAACTGCTGTTGAATGTAGGAAGTGAAATAGGGAGCTGCACTGTTGATATACTTCGGGCTACTGGGCTTGACCGCGATCGGAGCTGCCATTGCCTGATTCTTCTCAGCCAGCGTGATAAACTCGGCATCCACCATGCGCTGAAGCACAATATCCCGTCGCTGCTGGGCAATGTCTGGATTCACCAGAGGGGAATAGACGCTGGGAGCTGGGGGCATACCTGCGATCATTGCCATTTCGCCTAGGGTCAGCTTTTCAATAGGCTTGCTGAAGTAAATCCAGGCGGCATCTGCCACACCATACGCCCCTGACCCCAGATACACCAGATTCAGATAGCGTTCTAAAATCTGGTCTTTCTGGAGTTCGTCTTCCATTTTGTGAGCCAGCATTGCCTCGCGGAGCTTTCGTCCGATACTGCGCTCCTGCCCCAGGAATACAATCCGAGCAAGCTGCTGCGTAATCGTACTGCCGCCCTCAACGACTTCTCCTGCAGTGGCATTTGCAATGGCAGCACGGGCGATCGCCTGATAATCTAAACCGTCATGCTGGTAGAAATCTCGGTCTTCAGAAGCGATAAATGCCTGCTTCAGACGATCTGGTATTTCGCTCAGGGTAACTTTGTCGCGGGTTGCGGGTCCGATTTGCTGCAAGACTGAGCCGTCTGCGGCTTCGATGGTCAGCGTCCCGTTTCTGACATAATTCAATGCCTCGGCAGTATTGGGCATATGTCGCCGAATGCCTACGATCGTCTCTCGTGCAGCTAGCCCTGTGCCTGCCAGCCCTAAGCCCAGCCCTACAACACTCCAAGCCCACCACTGCTGATAGAGCGGACGGCGGCGCGGCGATCGTCGTCCTGGGTGAGGAGCGTTTTCGTTGTTCTCATTGGGCAGGCGATCGGAGGGTTCCGCACCCTTCGCCCGCTCCACTAGGGTTTTCAGCGATGCAAACGAAACGAGCCGCCGCTGGTTCACCGGAGACCCCCCTGATTTAGGCTGTCGATTCGACAGTGCTTTAAGCTTGGTAAAAAAGTCTGTCACGTTGATTCCTCAGTTCCTCACAACCCAGTGCAAGCCGCAAACGATAAGATGCAAACTCTGAACGTTGCAGATCGCCGCATCGATATGCACTTGACTTGCTATTTCGCAGCGAGACATCAGCATAGCCAACCTCTGCCCGACTGCATCAAGGCTCAGCAACACCGATAGGAGTCTGACAGAAAACCTGAAAATCTGTCTGACAGGAGAATTAGGGCGCATCCCACAAGACAAATCGCCTTCATTTCACTTCATCCAAACTTAATCTGTTTCAGGACAAAGCGCAACCGAGCAAGCTGACCTGCGGATGTTTTTGCTATACTCCGGCGTAACCCAATGCCAGGGCAGTGACCAGCATTCCCAGTACCAGAAACGGCTGCGCGCTTGCTTGATATTTCACGTCATTTTTAAGCGGATCTCGCAGGAAATACATATCCTGAAAAGTGATTTGCGGAATGATCAGCAAAATTAGCAGCACTGCATAAAAGTTTTGCTGAATCGACATTAAATAGGCAGCAACGCCGGACTGAAACACGTCAATCATCAGGACGCAAATCCAGGCAGCGGTTGTAATGCCAAACATCACGGGCAGCGACTTCAAGCCCAACTGACGATCGCCCTCTACACTCTTAAAGTCATTTACGATCGCAATGCCCAGACCAGACAGGCTGTAGAACAGCGTCAGCAGCACAATCGTCCAGTTCAGGTCGCCAAACAAAGCATGACCCGTCCACCAGGGCAACGCGATATAGCTTGCGCCCAGCGCATAGTTGCCCAGCCAGCCATTTTGCTTCAGTTTCAGGGGCGGCGCAGAGTAGATATATGCCAGAAACGACCCGCCGATCGCCAGAGCCGTAATTGTGGGGAAGCTGTGACCCGCCCAGCGATCGAGCAAATAGGCAATGCCAATCCCGCCCAGCAGCAGCACCAGAATTTGCGTCACCACCTGGGGAATCGAGATTGCACCAGAAGGAATCGGGCGATAGGGTTCGTTGATAGCATCAATTTCGCGATCGTAAAAATCATTCAAGGACTGCGTATATCCAGTCAGCAATGGACCAGAGAGCAGCATTGCGGCGGCTGAAATCAAAAAGTTTTCCAGCGTCCAGGTGTAATGTCCCGAAGAGGCTGCCCCACAGACCACGCCCCAGATTAGGGGAATCCAGGTAATCGGCTTCATGAGCTGGAGCCGGATTTTCCAAATCGAGGTTTCTCCGGGCTGCGCGCCTTTCATACCCAGAAGTTGGCGAGCTTTCGCACTGCGATTGGCTGCGCTGTCAGTCTCTAGAGGGGCATTTGAGGATGAAGCTTCGGGAGGAGAGGTCGGTGATTCGGTCATAGCGGTTTTTCAAATCACTGCGTCTGATTGCGTTAAAAGATTAGGAGACAGCCTCCTAGCCTACCTTACTATTGTGCCGCCTCAAATCACCTTTCCAGGTTAAGGACTGGGCGAAGGAGCCAGACTGGGGGAAGCAGTCGGACTGGGGACAGTCTCAGCCGGAGGGGTAGGGGTTCCTAAAATGCTGGTGCTTCCGGTGTCAAACACCCCTGCAACACAGGCAATCATGAGCGTTGCCAAAGTTCCAACCAGCAGAGCTTTCCAGCCCAGATCAGCAATATCTTTGCGGCGAGAAGGAGCAAGCGCAGTTGTACCACCAACAAAAATCCCGACCGAGGGAATGTGAGCAAACCCTGACAGCGCATAGCTGACAATCAGCAAGGCACGATTATCGAGCTCTCCTGTCTGTACCGCCGCCGCAAGTGCCTGATAGGGCGGAATTGCCGTTTCAAATAGTCGCCGTCCAATAATGACAGAAGATTGCCACAGCTCGTTCCACTCCAGCGAAACGCCCGTTAGCACAGTGAGCGGCAGGAAGAGTGCGCCCAAAAGATTTTGCAGCGTGATCACTTGAAATACTCCGCCGATCGGGGCAGGCAAATTGCCCAGCCAGCCAAAGAACTGGTTAATCAGCGACACCAGTCCCAAAATCACAATCAGCACGGCCGCGATCGCCACTGCCATTTTCACGCCGTCTAACGCTCCGACGATCGCCGCATCCATCGGGCTAGTTCGTTCGATCGGCTCCCCTGCTACCGTTTCCGATTGATTCGTGCCGCTTGCCTGAAGGGTTGCCATCGCCCGTTCGTCGGGAACGCCATCGGCAGTAAGCGGAATCTCGGTTTCGGGAACCAGAATCTTGGACAGCACAAAACAAGCTGGAATTGCCATGATCGAAGCCGACACCAGGTGCCCCAGAATATTTGGAAACACGGGTCGCAAAAAGCTGACGTAAATTGCCAGCGTTGAAGATGCTGCCGTGCCAAAGCAGCAGGCAAGAATCGCGCACAGTTCGCTGCGGGTCATTTTGGGAATAAAAGGACGCACCACGATCGCCGCCTCAATGCCCACAAAAATATTTGCCGCACCGCTTAGAGCCTCTGCCCCGCTCAGCCGCATTACCCGGTAGAAAATTTTGGCGAACAGATTGGTAATGACCTGAATCACGCCCAAGCGATATAGCAGTGCCATCAGTCCAGAGAAAAAGACGACGGTAGGCAGGGCACGAAAGGCGAAAATATAGCCCAGATTCACATCCGAAGGCTGATTGGGCAGCGGAACAATGTTGCGCCCAAAAATAAACCTGGCACCAAAGTCTGCCGCAATAAATAAACTGTCAAGAATTTGACTAAATCCATTCAAAATGTCGCGGGTTCCTGGCAACGCAAATACCAGTGCGCCCAAAACAAGCTGCAACAGGATACCCATCATTACCACACGCCAGGGAAAATACTTAGGGCTGCGATTTTCAGAACAGATCCAGGCAATTCCACAAAGGGCAAAAATTCCGATAAAGGAAAGGATATTAAGGTAGCTCATAGCGCGCTGGCTGGGTTGAGGATAGGGCGTTCGGCATCAGAACTAAATTTAGTCCCAAAATCTCCGCTTTTAACCTACCCCTTAAAACTTCAATAAATTCAGTCTGGGCTGTTTCTGCCGCAAATTGTTTCCATTGTTCACAATTTACTGGAATTCAGTTTCCCCGCTTAACTTCCCACGCTATCCCTCCATCCCCCTATCTCCTCATCTTCCTATCTCCCCAAATCCCTAGCCTAAAGAAAGTAGTAGGATAAGGACATCTCACTATCAATGGCTTGATGGCATGGACGCTTTCGCTCTGACTCCGCCTGGCTGGACTCGCTCTGCCATTCACGCAACCGAATTTTGCTGTCCCTCCTGCCGATCGCTGGTTCTAGACGCTCAAAAAGTCTGGATCAATCGTCGAGCGCCTGTTTTTACCGAAGACCATCACCGCAAGTGGCAGGAATTTTACCAGTGTCAGTGTGGGGCTGCCTGGTGGGCATGGAGCAGCGATCGTCCGCCTACCCAGCTTAAAAAGCCCGACCCGGTTCAGCCGTGGGATAATCTCAACTGGTTTGAGTAGCATTAACTCCAACTGTCCATATTTCTGTCTTCCTGTATCGACTTCTGTCTCATCAGCTAAACCGAGTGAATCAAACCGATCGCGATACGATTCGTTCCATTATTGAGCGCCAGCTTCAAGCCTTCCAGCAAGATGATGCGGCAGGGGCGTTTGCCTTTGCCAGTCCTGCAATTCAGGCACAGTGCGGGACGCCCGAAGACTTTATGCAGATGGTTCGGCTTGGTCATGCCCCAGTGTATCGTCCACGATCGGTGATCTTTGAAGACATCACGACGATCGAAGGCATGCCTGCCCAAAAAGTTATGCTGATGAGCGATCAGGGCGAGCTGGTTATGGCACTGTATCTTATGCAGCAGCAACCCGATAGCACCTGGCGAATCCACGGTTGTTTACTGGTCCCGATCGAAGGGCAAACGACGAACGATCGAGAAGGAACATAAACCTGCGGCGGTTTAACGAGAGGGCTTGAGGAGTTGCAGCAGTTCTCCATTGTTCCCTAAGGTTGGGGGGCACTTCTGACAAAAAGCCGATCGCTGCTGGCTTCCAAGTCCCCTAGAGTTGGGAGATTTAGGGGGCTGGAAAACCTCGAATCGCTGCGGACTCAACTGGCATCTGCTTAAACTTACTTCATGAAATCTTTAGATAGCCCTCAGAGAACTTTCTGAGGTGAATTCGATCTGCCTGCAACTACAACAAAAGTGAGATCAGGTGAAATCAGAGTAGGTGCAAAGGTCAACCAATTACTTCATCTACCTACTGTCCATTAAAACAGGGTGACTCTGCCAGTCGCACTTCAGCGCACTTGTAGATGTCAAGCAAAAGGTACAAATCATGCTCGAAGCAGAATTTTCGCAGCCTCTTCGGTTAACTTATTCCATCACCAGCCTGTCTTCGGAGTCGCCCTTATCTGCTAACCACTCATTCTTTGCTCAACAAGCCCAGTCTAGTCCGTTGCTTTCATCGCTCTCGGCAGGACGATCGATCGCTGGCAATCGCCTGAACAACAGACTAACGGGCAGTACCACCGCCGATCGCATCCGGGGGGGTGAGGGCGACGATCAGATTCGGGGATTGGGCGGCTCAGACTGGCTATCGGGCGAACAGGGAAACGATCGCTTATTCGGCGGGGTGGGTAATGATCGGCTATTGGGCGGCAATGGCAAAAATCAGCTTACGGGCGAGGCAGGCAATGACCATCTCATCGGTGGTAATGGCAACGATCGACTGATTGGCGGCTTAGGGGCAGACGTGCTAATCGGAAATGGTGGCACAGACCAGCTTACCGGCGGCGCGAACGGTGATCGATTTAGGCTGCAATCGGGCAGTGTTCAGCTTGCGAAGGCGAGTGTAATCACCGACTTCACCCTAGGCGAAGACCGCTTGGAATTTGGGCAGACTTCTTCGCAGCAAATTCGGGTTATTGCAGGCACAGAGCAACTGGCGGGGAGTGCGATCGTCCAAAACATAGCGACAGGAAAATACCTGGCAATTTTGAGAAGTGTACGCGCTGACGGGCTAACGATCGCCATGCTGCAAAATCCGTCGCTCATTCCTTCGTCATCGATCGATCCACCTGTTTCCCCACCTGTCCCATCGGTTCCGCCTGCTCCGCCTGTTTCCCCACCTATTGCTCCGTCAGTCTCCTCCATACAAACGAGTAGTCTCAAGTTTTTACCCACGGATAGCGAAGCTACGATCGCTGCCACGGGAGCCACTTCGATTCAGATTGGCACCCAGACGATCTACATTGGTACTCAACAGGTAACAAGCCTTAATCAAAATCCCATCGTCGCCAGCTTTGACAGCAGCAATCCTGCAAATCAATGGGTGAAAACCAATTATGAGATGACCGGAGCAGACGGGCGTGGCTATGGCTTGTTCTGGAGCGGCACTGACCTTTATGCAGTATTTAGCGTAGATGGAACTCAAGGCACACCCGAGCAGGATTTTCGTCGGGTCAGCGGTAGTGCAGTGCAGCCCTGGCTTCGCAGCTATGGCAAGGGAGGAGGACCAAAAGCGGCTGTGATTGCCCGTCTCAATCTGGCTAGCGGAGAAATGACCGAAGCCGCCTACCTGTCTGCGGTGCTGAGCGACGGCAAAACCAACAGCCTTGAAATCACTGCAATTAGCCAAAATAGTGCAGGCAATCTGGTGATTCGTGCAAACTCCTGGTTTGCTCCGCGTCGCCCAGACGGTAAAGCCATGACGCAAATAGTTTCCGGCAGTTCGCCGTTTAACTACACGGTTGAAATGGCTCCTGACCTGCGATCGGTCATCAATACCGCTGCGATCGGTTGGACTTAGGAAGGGCAATTCGGTAGAAAGGACAATTCGGAGAAAGGCTATTCGACAGCCGTTGGGATGGCGTTATAAAGCGGCAGTTTGACCGTAAACGTCGTCCCGATCCCTTCCTGGCTGGAAAAACCGATGTCACCGCCGTGATGCTGAACGCACTGTTTCACGATCGCCAGCCCCAGCCCAGTGCCTCGAATTGTACTCACATTGCTGGCGCGATGAAATAGCTCAAACAGGCGCGACTGATCGGCTTGAGGAATGCCAATGCCGCTATCCTTCACCTGAAAAATCCCCGTTCCTCCGATGCAGGTGAGGCTAAACATCACAGTGCTTCCGGGTGGGGAATATTTGATGGCGTTGGTCAGTAGGTTGGTGAGAATCGATCGCAGCAGGGCGTGATCCAGGCAGACTTCTTTGCAGTTGCCCTGACAGGAAAACTCTAGAAAATGGCTAGCCTGACTGCCCATCCGCATTTCCTCGACCAGTTCCAAACAAAACTTGTGCAGGTTGATCGGGGCGGGGTTGAAGGACAATTTGCCTGCCTCAGTTTTGCCGATCGTCAGCACATCTTCCAGCAGTTGAGCCATCGTGTGAATTGCCGATCGACATCGCTGATAGTATTCCTGCTTTTTGTCCTCGCTGGCGATATGGCTATACCGCTCCAGCAGTTCAAGCGAAGTTCGGAGGACGGTGAGCGGCGTTCGCAGTTCGTGAGACACCATCGAGACAAAGCGAGACTTTAGCTCACTCAGTTCTCGCTCCTGTTGCAAAGCCAGACGAATTTCGTACTCCACTTCTTTGCCTTCCCGAATTTGCTGCTCCCGGAGGCGAATGCTTTTAACCATATCCTCAAACACCTGCGCCAGCACATCCAGTTCATCGGAAAAAACCACCCTGCTCGAAGGAAGACTGAGATTGTAGTTTCCGGCAGCAATTTGCTCCGAGGAGTCGGTTAGTTCACTCAGGCGTTGAGTCAAAATTCCAGATAGCGCGTAGATCAGGATAAACAAAACACCGTAAGTGACGATGAAGGATGCCAAAACACGATTGCGAATTGCCTGCTGCACCTCCAGCACGTAGCTTGCTTCGATATCAACCCCCAGCACCGCCACCATTTTGCCTTCTTGATCCAGTAGCGGCGTGACGGCTGAGAGCCAGCTTCCCCACTTGTCGGTGTAAATTCGGCTTTCCTCAACCAGATTCTTCTCGCGCAAAACCTGATAAGCGGCTCCGCCAGCACGATCGGACTCTAGAAACTTTGACGCTTTTGCCGGATCATAAGCTGCCCACAAATCGACCAGATAAACAATCTCCCGTTCGTTTGGCTTTGCCTGCGCTACCCCAACCCGTCGATTTTCAGCAGGATAGCCAACCACATAGGTGTACAGCCAAACACGCGGCTCCAAGCTGTGAACGACCTGAAACCAATTCAGAATTTTTTCATAGCGTGGATCATCCGAGAAACCTGTCGCGTTGCGATCGCCCTGCTGATATAGCCCCAGCAAATCATCGACGCTAACGCCTGCTTTTGCGCCCTCCAGTGTCGATCGCATATCTGCCCGAAGCCGCGACATGGTTTTTTCTGTAGTAAACGAGTAAAACCAGTAAAATGCGCCAGCAAAGACCAGGCTGAAGGCAATGCTAAACCCAATCAGCAGCTTGGCACGCAAACTGATTTGCAGACGAGACGGCCGAGGCAGTTTTTTATGCACCTTCACGGCTCCGAGCGAGCAGTATCAAAAGAAACGTGCTGTGATGCGGAGCAGTTTGCAATTGGAAGTAATCATCGCCTTTGCCAGGATTCAAGCCTTAGTTCCTTTTTGCCGTAACGATCCGCCTGATTGAAGCAACAATTACCTGCTACTTTGCTCTATACCTATACTTTGTAGACAAATCAGGCAAACTTCAATAGACGACTGATTCCAGTCTACTTTAGGGATTGCCGATTCCGTGTTGATTCAGCTCCGGGACAGCAGCCGCAGCCGCAGCCGATCTAGCGCGTTGCAGGTACTCAACCATCGCACCATTTCCCGGCCTCGATCGCCAAACTCATACCGAAAGCTTTCAACCTGACCTGCTCCCGGTCCCGCTAAGCCGATATACACGAGACCGACAGGCTTCGTAGCTGTACCCCCATCTGGTCCTGCAACTCCAGTAATACTCAAACTCCAGGTAGTTCCCAACCGCTCTCGAACGCCGATCGCCATTTGCTGCGCCACAATATCGCTGACGGCTCCCTGCTGAGTCAGATCGTCGGCGTTGACCCCCAGCAGATTGATCTTCACGTGATTATCGTAGGAAATCACACCGCCCCAGAAGTAGGCAGAGCTGCCGGAAACTGCGGTCAGAAGCTGACCCAATCCACCGCCTGTACAGGATTCTGCCACTGCCAAAGTTTGCTGTTTTGCCTTCAGCAGTGTCCCGACTGCCACCGCTAGCGTGTCTTCGTCTTCCCCGTAATAGTCTATGCCAGCCAGATCACGAAGCTGCTGCGCGACGGGATGAATCAGATTCAGGGCTTCTGCCTCGCTCGCTGCCTTTGCCGAAACCCGCAGCCTGACTTCGCCTTTGCCCGCATAGGGTGCAACCGTCGGGTTTTCCAGCTTCAGAAAGGCGGCTACTTTTTCGGCTAACACCGACTCTCCAATGCCCCAAAAGCGCAGGGTACGGCTATAAATAATTTCCTGTCCCCAGCCCTGGCTCTCAAGAAACGGCACGGCGGTTTGCTGCCACATTGCCTGCATTTCACTGGGCACACCGGGAAAGGTCAGGATCGTCAGTCCTGGACGCGGCTGCCAGATAATACCTGGAGCTGTGCCAACCGGATTAGGCAGCACCTCAGCACCCTGTGGGATCAACACCTGCTTACGGTTGCTGGGCGACATTTGCCGTCCCCGTCGAGCAAACTTTTGGGCAATGTCTTCCAGAACGTCCGATCGTTCAATCAAAGGGACTTCAAAAAAATCTGCCAGTGTCTCTGTCGTCAGATCATCGGGAGTTGGTCCTAGCCCGCCCGTAAAAATCAGCAGGCGCGATCGTTCGCAAGCAATTGCCACCGCCTTTTGTAGCCGCAGCACGTTGTCGCCTACGGTTGTCTGGTAATAGTGGGGAATTCCCAGCCGGGCAAGTTCCTGGGCAAGAAACTGGGCATTGGTATTAAGAATTTCCCCTAGCAGGAGTTCGGTTCCAACGGAAATGACTTCGGCGCTGACAGAAGCGGTGGTCATAGAAGTTACTGTCTCGCGTGCTTTCTCACCTGCCATCCTGTGTAGCTTAGCAGAGCAGTGGCTGCCAGAGCGTAAACCACGCCGCTGGGAATTCCAGAAAACGCCAGTGCCAGCGTGCCGACCCAGAGCGTGAGGCTGTAGATAAACAGCACTGTTGATCGGTGGGAAAGGCCAGCCTTCAGCAAACGGTGATGCAGATGCCGCTTGTCTGCTTTGAAGGGGGATTTACCATGACGCAGGCGATCGAGAATCACCGCAGACATATCCAGAATCGGCACTGCCAAAATTAAATAGGGCAGCAGCACTGCCACCGTTGTCACACTCTTAACCAGTCCCACCACGCCCACGCCAGCCAGAGTAAAGCCAATAAAATAGGCTCCGCCATCCCCCATAAAAATTTGCGCCGGATTAAAGTTGTAGCGCAAAAATCCTAGCGTTCCACCTGCCAAGGCTGCGGCAATCAAAGCTGCGGCAGGCTGATTCATAAACAGGCAGACCACCAGCATTACAACCGCCGCAATTCCCGAAACTCCTGCTGCCAGACCGTCTAGACCATCGATCCAGTTGATTGCATTTGCCATGCCCACCAGCCAGATCACCGTCACGGGCAAGCTGAGCCAAAACGGTAGTGAAGTCAGCCCCACAAACGGAATCGTTAGAAAATCAATCTGAACCCCTGCCCACCAGGCACACCCCGCAACAGCCATCTGCATCAGCAGCCGAGTCAAGGGAGAGAGATTAAATAAATCATCGGCTAAGCCAATCAGGAAAAAGGCAAGTCCGCCGATCGTCACGCCCCAAATCGCATATTCCTTATCTGGAGGTAATGTTCCAAAGCCGCCCATGCCCCAAATTGCTAGCAGCGCAATCAGCGATCCTAGAAAGATTGAAACGCCGCCCAGTCGTACCATCGGACGCTGATGCACTTTTCGATCGCCAGGACGATCGACATAGCCGCTCCGTAAGCCAATCTGCCTGACTACAGGGGTAGCCAGCAGGACAACAACGACAGAAATCAGGAAAGCAACCAAATGGTACAACTGAAGAGGCATTAGCAATCAGTAGGAGTTCAAGAAGTTTCTAGGAGACGGACAATTAGGAGAAATGCGAGCGAAACCAGGAGCATAACTGCTCTCAAACACGACTTAAAGCGGTTTATATCACAGATCGCCGTCCTATTTGATTCTTCTAAAGCGTATTTTGCAGAAGCATCCTTAATTCGGTTCGCTTTTGTCCGAAAGTATTTTTAACACAAGAATCAGTGCTAGCAACTTAATTTTCTAAAAATTCGTCGCCAGCACTAAAGCAAGTAATTAAATTGTATTTAACGAAAAATCTTGACTGCCAAATTGAGACGAACGCGATCGCTGCAATCCCTCAGCCAGCGTTAGTTACTTATCAGTTGCTGATCAGTTCGCTGGAAGGCAAATTTACCATCTCTGCCCAGGATTGATCAAAGGCTGCCCACTCAGTCGAGTTGTAAACATAGCTACGCGACGCCATTTCACTCATATAGCCCACGTAGTGACCCATAAGAAAGTAAACCGATATCAGCGCTGCTGCCGCCGAAGAAACCAAAAACCCCGCTAGCATCAGTGAGAACTCGCGATGCTGGATGGCTTCCTGCATCAGATGCAGTGCCCAGGCGACCAGTCCGATCACGATGACGAGGAGAAAAACCATGTTTCCTTAAGACGCTGTTAAAATTTGTAATATTTACATATGTTAACAGCTTCTCAAAAAAGTGTCCCTAAGTCTATTTGCTTATTTAGCGTGTGAATTTGCCGATCGACTCCGCAGAGGCGCCAAAATGCTGCGGGTATCTCTGCATTGCGATCGTGAAAAGTGTTATTAAATCAGGGGTTGGCGCGTTTGCGGTTCTAGGATGGCTGAGCGAGTGCTTAAGGAAGAGCAATCAGTTTTCATTTAATAATGAGTATCTAACTAGTAGTCTGCCAAGGGAACTTTGCCTGGTGGGGTTATTTCTGGTAAGGTGACTCAAATCCAGGAAGATCATTATGAGTCAGAAGCGTTACATCGTCGATTTAACGGATGCC
>NZ_JAMPLI010000060.1:0-23448 GCF_039962475.1 Leptolyngbya sp. GB1-A1
TCTTGCCATGTTTATGAGCTTTGCTATGACCGCACAGAGGACATTCCATCGCTTTGCTTCTAGTCGAGGTTCCTCTCTACTCTACCAATCCCACATTATCCTGAGGCACTACCGATGAATCCAGGCAATTGCGAAGTACTTGGATCATATTATCAGGAACAGCAACAGGAGGAAATTGAAGATTTAACTGGCGATGGCTCTCTAAATCTTTCTCAGGCTTCCAGAGACTATTCTCGCCTCCCTTCTTTAGCTTCTTGCCAAGTTCCTGCTGACACCACTTTCGCCAAATTTCACCCATACCCGATTTGCCATGAATCTCCGCAAATGCGATCGCCGCATCCTTTGCGATAGGCTGTCGCTGCGGTTCTTTCCCCTTCTTCCACTCCAGGTTATGCAAAGCCAGAATTGTCTCCAAACTCGGTGGCTTATCCAGCACAGCAGGAAACATACGGGTTTGCTGGTTTTCCAAATCATCAATGCAAATCCGTAGGGTGCGGGAATCAAGGTAGCTAAAGACTGGCTTGGGCGACCGATTCAGACTCAGGAAAGCACGATAGGCGTGGGCCGCCATTGTTTTCGTACCACCTGTGTAGTGTAGCCCGATCTTCTCAGTAGAGTTAATCTTGTTTGCATATCCCACTATAGTCCGGGCGATTTCAAACCCGTCTGCTTCTGATCCGGTTAGTGGAGCATCCAACACATCGATTTTTAATGCCCTTAAAGCATTCTTCAATCGCCTAGCAACCTCTTTAGTGTGAGTTGAGAAAACTAAATAGGCTTTCTTCTTTCCTTCCAAGAGTAATTGTGCTGCAACGTAGTTTGGTAGCGGATTCTCGCCAACCAAAAGGAAAAGATTTTCAACTTTAAATTTGGATAAATCCATGCTGAGAACCCCATTTTTCTGGTTTAACGACTAAGTACACAATTACTTCTCGTATTCCCCAAAGCCTGATCGTCCTAATGTGCCCAGCAATCGCACAAACCCACCAGATAGTTTGCAAGTGTTTGAATCATGGGACGATTAGAAACATCCTGACCGCGCTTCAAATAATGAATGGAACCTGTGATCATGGGTGTTTCTGAATCAATGCGATCGCACGTTCCTTCATAATCACTTTGGAGGAGGGCAATAACCTGAACATTGAGATCGCTACAGGTTTCTTTCCAGACAGGCACTTGAGCCATATCCCCTGCCAGAATAACTGCATGGGTTGCATATTGAAGAATCTTGCGATTTTTCTCGTCGATCATTCCACCCAGATCGATAATTGTGAGTGGTTCTGAGATATCCCGGACACTTGCAGCAACGCGATCAGTGAACTCCCAGGTGAATTTCGTTTTGTAGGCTGTCTTGAGTTGTTTTGCCAATGCCGGATCGCGCTGGGCAGCTTCAGAATACCAGGCACCTTCTCCATCAGGACAGGCAGTGAGGACGTAGGGGTAGGGAGACTGCCCTGCCCGGTGTAATACCATTAGGGCTTGCTTTAACCCTTCCCTTAAACAGGATTTGCCAGAGTGGGGTGGTCCACAAAGAGCAACTTTAACAGGCTGTTGAGTCATGGTTCTAATCAATCAGGTCGCCGAGTTTGTAGGTGGGATTGTGAGTAATGCAGATGACGTACTTGCCCCCCAGCTTCGGGTCGTAGACTGCGATCGCCCCGTAAAGATGAGCTACTTTATGAGCAATGACAAAGGCAACGGGAAGAGAAGCCGGACCGTTAATTTTGAGCAGACTGCCACCAGCAAGCTCTCCGGCCGAGACCAGCTCATCTAGGTGAGCTGTTGCGTCTTGGACAATCTGATCGTTTTGAGCAGGCTCACCGAACCCTATCTTGAGAACCTGATCGACAATGTCAATCGTGTAGGTAGTCATGTAAATTTCTCAGCAAGTGTTCATATCTTAAGAGCTACTGGAAGCCATTATTTCCAAAATTCAGCATTCCTTCAGGGATATGGAGCTTTTGTAAACTTGTGCTTTCGGAAACGGCTTCATGATTGTAGGGAGCATTGGAAACCGCGCTTTCCAACCTGTATTACTCTGTAAGGATGGATAATATCGAGTTTTTGTAATGGTTCAGCAATCCGGTGTAGGAGAAACCGTTCCTTTATTAGAAGATCTGCCCGATCCCGCTTTATTGCATTGGCTGGTGCACGGTGGGTCGCTGCGGCAAAACCTGAGTCGAGCGATTCGGCTTTGGGTTTGGCTACGCTCTCTGTATGGGGATGAGTCAGAACGTCTGTGCCTGGAGGAACCTTTTACCTACAAAGACTGGCGAGATACTTTCTTCCTGGCAACCCATCCCAAAGGAGAAGCTATTCCCGATCGCCATGATCCGACCTGTGCTTGTGCAAAAACAGCATCTGAGTGGCTTTTTACGCCTCAAATGGGCTTGTCTGAACTGGAGTGGCGATCGCAGATTCAGCAGCACAGCGCAATTGATGATGCTGCATTAAACAATATCTTGCATAGTTCGCTTTTTGCCGTCACTCGTCGTTCGCTGGCAAGTGACCTGGCAGCTCTCTATAAATTGGGCTGGCTTCAAGGAAGAGAGAATGGTTATTACCGGGTTACGGAATTTCCATCTCGACCGGGCAACCGAGGGTTGGACTTGACTGAGAACGCATTGGGAGGATACGACTTAGGATTCTTGAATGCTCACCTGGAGTCGATCGCCCAACAACTTTCCCAACCGATCGCAGAGGAGCAGCGATTTTTTCTGGAAGTGGATTACATTATTGCCCAAACTCAGCAGCGCGTAGAAGCCTGGCTAGAGGAGTTGAAATCAGTTTGGGAAGAAGCGATCGTACCGCCTGTGCGCTTAACCTACAGCAGTGCGAAGTATGGCGTGATGGAATGTATGGTTTATCCAGTCTGCGTTTACTATGTGCAGCGAGCGATTTACCTCTGTGCGCTGGGTGAAACACCCGATAGAAAGGGAGATTGGTATAACTATCGATTGGATAAGATGCAAAAGATAGTACGCTGCCAGTGGGACGACCCACGGCTGCCCTTGATTTTAAAGCAGCGTCGCAAAACGTTGCCCAGTCCTTATTATATTCGGCGCGAGATGGAGCAGGCATGGGGATTTGACTTTTACCTGAAACCGCGATTAATGCTATTGCGGTTTAAGCGAGAGTTTCACGATCGCTATATTCAGGGGACGTTTCGCCATAAAACCTTTCAACGCATCAGCTATGAGAGGGCAAAGCAGATCATACACGATGCGGCTGCCCATCCATCGCTGATCAAAATGATTCAATCACGATCGCCGGAGGATGCGTACTACACCGTCCGCTATCGTGATGGGGACACGAACGTAGGACAGCGCTTGCGTTCCTGGCGACCCAAGGTTGAGGTGCTGCTCCCCTGGGATTTGCGCGAAAAAATGCAGGCGGAAATGCAGGCGGAAATTGAACTTTATCAGGACTAAGGGATACACCATGAATACAACTGGAGCTTCAGTTCAATTGACAGAGCGATTTGAAGAGGCTTTAATTTATGCCAATCGCTTACACGCCAATCAAGTTCGTAAAGCGAGCGGTGTGCCTTACATGGCTCATCTTTTAAGTGTCGCGGCGCTAGTGCTAGAAGATGGGGGAAGCGAAGATGAAGCCATTGCTGCACTATTGCATGATGCGATCGAGGATCAAGGAGGACAAGCCATTCGTGAGGAAATCCAGACCCGATTTGGCAATTGGGTGGTAGCGATTGTGGAGGGCTGCACGGACTCAGACACTGTTCCGAAGCCGCCCTGGAAAGAGCGTAAGCTGCGCTATCTTGAAAACCTGCAATCGGCATCGCCTGAAGTGGTACGTGTGTCGCTGGCAGATAAACTCCACAACGCCCGATCGCTTCTTATGGATTGGCGAAAGTTCGGCTCATCGATTTGGCAGCAATTTAATAGTGACCCGGAACAAAGACTGTGGTTTTATCAGGAATTGGTTCCGCTCTACAAAATGACTAATGCCGGTGAGATGAGTGAAGAATTTGCGCGAACGGTTCAGGATTTGTGCAATCTAGACCAGCCAAGCCTGCCTTGATCCATCCCTATCCCTCGACAGCACGAGAGCGTTTGACTATGATAGGGACATAATTTTTCGCAAACCGAAGCGGGGGCAAAAACCCTGGGGGGTTTGCGAAAACGGCTAGAACCTTGACAAATCAATAAGTTTGAGAATCTAAAGCGTCTTGGAAAGGGACGATTGCCTGTGTTTTGAAGCTCTGAATCGGCTCATATTTTGAGGTTTGCCAAAACAGCCTCTAGAAATCGCTCGTAGTAAGAGCTTTAGGCTACGGACTCGCTAAAAACTGAATCCCGCTTGCGGGACTGAAACATTTTTATGCCGTCACTCATGCGCTTTATTGATAAAGCTCGCTAAAAACTGAATCCCGCTTGCGGGACTGAAACCAACCTGTAACGAATCAATTGATTGACCGTCAAACTCAGCTCGCTAAAAACTGAATCCCGCTTGCGGGACTGAAACGATAATCTAATCACACTTCTCTCTACAACGACGATCGCTCGCTAAAAACTGAATCCCGCTTGCGGGACTGAAACTTTATCGAGAGTACAAGCCGCGATTGCAGGCGATGCTCGCTAAAAACTGAATCCCGCTTGCGGGACTGAAACATAAATCAACCTGAACGCCTGCAAATTTAGCAAAGCGCTCGCTAAAAACTGAATCCCGCTTGCGGGACTGAAACCTTGGAGACTGTTGCCGTTTTTCATGTGAACCGTTGCTCGCTAAAAACTGAATCCCGCTTGCGGGACTGAAACTCGCACAAGCCGACACGAATCGCATAGGAGTTGGCTCGCTAAAAACTGAATCCCGCTTGCGGGACTGAAACCCATCGATTACCACACCACCGCATAAACTTCCATTGCTCGCTAAAAACTGAATCCCGCTTGCGGGACTGAAACGCCCCAGAGACTCGCCTCGACTTGGGACGGATGAAGCTCGCTAAAAACTGAATCCCGCTTGCGGGACTGAAACTCGCAAACTGATGGCTCCGTATTATGTGCGATCGGGCCTCGCTAAAAACTGAATCCCGCTTGCGGGACTGAAACGACTCAATAAATCGGAACTTGCACCAAGCTTCACTCGCTAAAAACTGAATCCCGCTTGCGGGACTGAAACCATTCGATCGACGTATCTCCGAGCGATCGCCACAACCTCGCTAAAAACTGAATCCCGCTTGCGGGACTGAAACAAGATTACAGACGGCGGAATGAGAGACGGTTGTGTCTCGCTAAAAACTGAATCCCGCTTGCGGGACTGAAACTTTTGGGACTCGACGCAGGCGCGCTGGCAGATCTCACTCGCTAAAAACTGAATCCCGCTTGCGGGACTGAAACGATCATTCAATCTAAATCTAAGGAGAATCAATCATGGCTCGCTAAAAACTGAATCCCGCTTGCGGGACTGAAACCCGCCAGCATTTTAGACGGATCACGATCGTCTGCACTCGCTAAAAACTGAATCCCGCTTGCGGGACTGAAACATGTCTGCTCAGCACGAATTGAGCCAGCCACGGAAGCTCGCTAAAAACTGAATCCCGCTTGCGGGACTGAAACAGCAAATAGAGTTTAGCTTTCATTTTTACCTCTCCTCTCGCTAAAAACTGAATCCCGCTTGCGGGACTGAAACTGATTAGCTCTATTTAACAAAGTTGCATCTGAACTCTCGCTAAAAACTGAATCCCGCTTGCGGGACTGAAACCTACTAGAAGTGCTGCTAAAACCAAAGGGGATAGATACTCGCTAAAAACTGAATCCCGCTTGCGGGACTGAAACATTGAGTTCTATGTCTATAGATAAGATTGTCTATACTCGCTAAAAACTGAATCCCGCTTGCGGGACTGAAACATAATATCAATGTTTGCTGTCTGACCATTGATTGTGCTCGCTAAAAACTGAATCCCGCTTGCGGGACTGAAACAAGCTTGGTGCATCAGTTTGCTGGAAAAGCGATCGGCTCGCTAAAAACTGAATCCCGCTTGCGGGACTGAAACCTTTAAGAAATCTGCTAAACCTCCCAAGTTCAAGAAACTCGCTAAAAACTGAATCCCGCTTGCGGGACTGAAACAGATACCCACGCGATCGGATTTGATTGGCGAGAGCTCGCTAAAAACTGAATCCCGCTTGCGGGACTGAAACACCGAAAAGCTGGCACGGGGTCTAGTCGTGGGGAATGACTCGCTAAAAACTGAATCCCGCTTGCGGGACTGAAACATGATTGATAATTTCAATGTTTATGATGATGCAGACGGCTCGCTAAAAACTGAATCCCGCTTGCGGGACTGAAACCATATTTTGCTTTATCAATCGCTTCTGAAATAGAGTCTCGCTAAAAACTGAATCCCGCTTGCGGGACTGAAACAAGAGTAGCGATTTTTAAAAGTGCAGCCGTTCTGAATCTCGCTAAAAACTGAATCCCGCTTGCGGGACTGAAACACTAGAACAATTAACTAAGGTAAAGCTGAAGAGATTCTCGCTAAAAACTGAATCCCGCTTGCGGGACTGAAACTCATCTAATTCCTGATACTGACAGACATTTCTCGCGAAAACTAAGTTTTAATCATTGCTAATGATCACTGCATCTTTCAGAATTGCATTACTCAAACTGGTCAGGGTTAAATCGCGAACATGATCAGCCGCAGCACGGGCTGATTCAGCCAGAATTGTGTCTGTTTGAGGAGTGAGCTTAGGAGCAGAAATCAAATAGCCTAAGCACTTGATGTAGTTGTCCTGTAAATTTGCGATTGACAGCCGCTTGATTAGAGTTGAATCGCCATCCCGGAATGACTTCAATGCTTGCTTCTGCTGTGCTGTCTGAGGTTCGCCCAATGTCTTGAGAATGACATCTACTGCGTTTTGAACGTATGCGGCTGTAATTTCACACTTGACAGGATTTGTGCTCATTATTTTATCTTCTGTTAGGACTGATACAATCTATTTATTAAGTGTAAGCTTATACCCTGAAGTATAAACCTGGAAATGTTTTAAATTCTCCTAGACGTGAATGCTCATTAGTGGTTGGCAGCAGTTATTGAGTATTTTCGCATAGCTTCCATCGTGGGTATCCAACCTTGTTGAATATGCAATGTATGATGAATTCCATCGATCGTTGTCGCTGCAATAACTAACCCCTGTGCCCTTGCTCGATCGAACCACTGACTAAAGCCAACAGGCACGATTGCCTCAGAAGATTCAGCCATAGGCAATTCCCACCCCTGGACGATCGCCTCATACAGATACCCCACTGGATTTTTAATCTGCCGCTTTTGCTGCTGGTGACGCAGATAGACAATTGCAGGCTTCACCCGCTTAGGAAACCGCTCGATCGCTTCCTTCAACGCCGCAGGTAAAGGAGTGTTCGGAGGATGCTCAATCGCCTCAGCCGCCTGTTCCATAAGTTCCATAAGTTCTGGGAACTCGGCGAGTTGAATTTCAGTAATTTTCCCAGAACTGGCTGGGGAAAGAGTCGCTTCTATTGCGCTATTCACTTCTACACCGGAACCCTGCTCACAGCCTGCCACTTCCCCAGCCTCAGCAGATCCAGCTTCTTCCTCATTCGTTGAAGAAACAACAAACGGCTTTTGTTGTTTTGGAAAAGAATTGTTTGAAGAAATCTCTGTATTTGTCGTGTGATCATTCAACATATCGGTCGGATCACTGTTCGCACATCGAAGTGTGACAAGATCGCAGACGGCTCCAGCAAAAGCCGACAACCGATCGTAATCAATCCGATAGAACATAACGCGCTTGTAAGAAGTAATCCAATGTTGCGCAGTTTGAATTAATCCAAGCTTTTTCAGATTGCCGATCGCTTTCCTCAGCCCATACTGGGTCATCCAGGGAAACTGCTCCTGCCAGGACTTGAGAGAGTTATAGATCCATTTAGTACCATCGACGATCCAACCAGACGCGGTTGAATTAACCGTCCAATAATGCAACTGCTGAAGGAAAGCACTCTCGTCAAACCCTGTTCCGGATTTACCCAGCGTTTGCTTCAGCAGTCCTGCCAGTTGCGGGGGAATGGGAATCGAATTTGCTTCCAAAGTTTTATGTGCCATGATCACCCCCTCCCTGCACGAGATGAATGGCTCAACCGTTGCATTCGTCTTCCTGTGCTTCGCACAAGTTGCCTGAGACGAACTATCTGTGCGTCGATTAGCGATTGCTGCTCCTGGAGCGATTTCACCTGCTGCCCCCGCTCGATCGCCGCTCGGACTTCACCCACCTGCTGATGGGAGAGGTGCTTGGTTTTGACCTTGGGCTGACCTGACTTTTTGTACTCGCCTGTGAGCCAGCGCAATTGGTAGTAGGTGTACTGCTTCCCATTTTTGGTCTTCGTATAGGGTTCGACCCACTGGTCAAAGTACACCTCCCCCTCCTGCTCGATCGCACGAATGTCCTGAGCAAGACGATCGCGTTCAGCCTGGAGCTTGTGCAGGGCAGCGAGGTAGCGGGAGATCCACTGGAGTTCTGGGAATTGATCAAAATCGAGAACAATCGAATTTCCCAGAACTTCTTCGGGATCGGTTTGCGCTTGAGGAAAAGCCGGACGGGAAAAGGCAGTGATTTTTTGCATTGCAAAGTTGACCCACTACAGCGGTGGGCTTCCAAAGGGTGAACAAACAACAAGAGAGCGATCGCCTCTCTCTAGGTGGGAAGGGCGATCGCCTGAATGAAATTGATTTAGAAGGGCATCACTGAGTCATGCAGATCCTTCGTGACCAGGATTATCCAGTACCGATCCCGGTAGCCCAAAGCAACTTTGCCAAAGCCCAGTCGTTCTCGATCCTGTTCCCAGCGGTGAACTGAATGTAGGGCAGTCGTAAGGTCAGAAATTCGACAAAAGGGAGTCAGTTCTGGGTTTTCGGTCGTGGAGCGGCATCCCTCCGCATAGCCTTTGAGGTAGTGGGTGTTGTCTTGGAACTGTGGATGAGGGGCACGACCATTCATGCCGTCCCGAAAACCGGCACTAAAAAGCTGGTCTGGCGCAAGGGGTGTGCCTTGCCAGGAATTGTTTGGTATCATGTTGAGTAATTGGATAAACAACATTCAGAGAGCGATCGCTTGCCGTAGGAAGTTAGCGATCGCTTTCTAATCAGCTCCTTCTGCATTCTTTGACTCCAGAGAACCCACCAAGGTGTATAACCCCTAGTCAAAATGCTTGAGGAGACTTGGATGCGAGCATCAGTCTGATTACTCCTTCACCAAGGTAGAGGAGTAGCAAAAGATTATTGAGACAACCGAAGTGAAATTCGTACTGGAAATCGTGACGTTAGGCGCGATTACTGGTGCTACGTTGCCTATTGCCGATTTTTCTCTCTTGCTTCAACTGCTTGTTTGAGAAGGAATACAACTAAGTTGGAAACACTGCGCTCCTCGGAACTCGCCCATTGTTCCAAGTAACGTAGCAGGTCTTCATCAACAACAACAGAGATACGCGGCTTCCTGGTTGGCACGTCCAGTAGGAAAAGAATTGTGTTCATTGCAATATTACTTCCTGTTCAGTTCTGTGTGACGTAGTTCAACACGGTGTTGACAAGTGCTGAACCTATGTTAGCCTGATTCGTAGGAACTGAATACCCCCTATGTACCACTTCGCCAGTTACTACCCACGAACCTCTTTCACAGGATTACGAATCATGGCTCAAAGTATTCAAGTATCGGCATTTCAGCCGATGCCGAACTCGATCGCCTCCTCTCAGGAAGCCGACCTGCCACCGAGTGAAACCGACCTGCCACCCACCCCCGAAGCTAAGCGCGAGGTGGCTGCGACTTCCCCTACCACTTCCCGCGAAGGTCGTACGAACCAACCTTCCTTGTGGCAGCCGATTGAACCCCAATTCACCAAAGCAATTGCTCAGTATTACGGCGTGTCCCGCAAATCGGTGCAGCAGTGGTTCCAGAAGATTAAAGAAGCCTGCCCCTGGTTCAATGAATCTGACCTGAAGTTGCCGGATGAGCGGTACAGTCCCCTTTGTGTTGAACTGATGGGGCAATACCGGACTTCAGGTTTACCCTTTGAAGCCTGGAAAACTCAGATTTGGGAGCAAAACCCGGAACTGGTTGCCGCTTATCAAGCCGCTCAGAAGGTTCAAAACCCGTCAACTAACTCATCTCTCGCGGCTAGCATCACGATCAGACCGTCTGATGTGCCGCTCCCGGTTTATCCCCTTCAGCCCTTGCGTCTCACCGTGGTTGATTCCACCGATCGCCTGACCGAAGCCATCAATAACCTGAATACGACCTTGCAGCAGTTTGTCAGCAACGACCAAACCCTGGAAGATGCCCTGAAGCAAAACGCGACGCAAAAAGGCACTCGTCTGGGCACAGAACTTGCGATCGCAGAGATTGGCAGTATGGTGCAAGCTACGGAATCGGCGCGAGTAGAGCTAGCAAAAAAGCTGGGCTTGCTCTCAATCCCCACCGATCCGCCTCAACCGCAGTCCGCCTGAGCCTCACAGCCACCCTTGCCGCGATCGCTTCTTTGATCGTCCTCGCTGCGGTGCTGCTAGTTGCCACTCTTCCAGCTGCAAGAACCTCTCAAACTTCCCCAGCTCCCAGTCTCGTACACAGGTAAGAGTCCCCTGCAATTGGTCGGTGCGAGACCTGCCGGAGACTCAAGAAGGATTGCCCCGATCGTGCCATACCGTCCTCATCTTGCGTATCACCCGATCGGTTCCTTTAGATCGATCGAACCCTTATGCTCTCGAACCCATCAGGAGATTTCCTATATGACCGCGATTAACCTCACCCCCTACACCGACCCCGACTACGGCATTCTGCTTCCCACTGCCCTAGTGCTGCCTGCTCTTGGACTCACCGACTACGGACTGCGGAAATTCCGCCCGCTCCTGGTTGAAAACGTGGACTTCCTGCGCCAATCTGGACCCGGCTCGATCGAACGCATTTTCTATAGCGCCACAGGCTTACTGAAGCTTGCCAACGCCGCCGCTACCCCCCAGGCAGAAGCCTTCAAAACCGCTCTGCAACCTTATCTGCCGCCGCCGCAAGGCTCCTCACCGTCGCCTCCTCCCCCGCCGCGAGACTCCGCTGCCTCCATCGTCCCCCTCCCCCCGCACGCCGTGCAGCCTTATGCCACATCGTCCAGTGACCTCGATCCTTATGCCCCCGCCCAGCGCCGTGTCCCTGCGTCTCTTCCGATGACCACGAGATCCGCTGGACAGGCGGATCACACCGTCATTTCAGCACCTATCACTCCGGCGGATGCTGCCACCCAGAGCGATAATCCCGCTGCGCAGATTGCTCAACAGCTTGCCCCGCACCTGGCTCCCGCTGTGGCTGCCCAGGTGGCTCAACAAGTTCTGCCCCCGGTGCAGTCTGCTCTGGCTCGCCTGAACGATCGCCCCAAAGCCCTCACCGAGGCGGAACTCCTGTTTGAGCAGCAAAAAATCACGCTCCAGCAGTTTGAAGCCATCCAGCGAATGACCCTTGCTGCCCAGGAAGCCAGCGTCAGCCAAGCCACGACGTTGATGAACGCCGTTCCCCAACCCCAAGCTTTTTTCCTCCAGGGCGGTGGCGGGTTTGACGACCTGATTGCCCTGATGCGATCGGAAGGGATGCAGATGCTGATTGGCTTGGTCGCCTTTGCCTTTGGACTGGTTGCCTTGTTTGGCTTTCTGTTTAGCCGATCGGCTGATCCAGTTTCCCAGCCTGACCCCACGACCACCGCCCCGGTTACCCCAATTGCTCCGACTCCCGTTGCCCCGGTCGCCCCCGTGGCTCCGGCTGCTCCGACAAACCCCGTTCCCTACTCCACCCCTCCGGCAACTCCCCAGTAGTCCGAGGGCGGAGATAGAACATCCACCGTCAAAAAAGGAGACCTATCCCTATGCCTGCTGGCATTTCAGAATCCGATTTCAAAGTTCAGTCCGAACGCATTCTGCGGCAAATTCGCGCCGTCAAGGTCGAGGGATTGCAAGCCGACCTTGAACGCGAAAAATGGGTTACTAAGCGCAAGCAAAAAAGCGTTGAGGTGGCGCAGGAGCAATACCGCCAGGAAGAAATTAAGCTCAGCATTGAGCAAGTCCGTACCGACACCTTGCGAAATAACCTGAAGCGGACGGAAGTAGAGCGATCGATTAGCGAGGTTGAAATCACGGGCACACAAGACCGCTTGAGCTTCGAGACTCAGTCGGTGGAACTCAACCGCGATATCTTCCGGCAACGCCTCGAATCGATGAACCTCACCCTGGGTGAAGCGACGTTCCACAATGACGATCGCCGCAGTGAGTTCCGCGAAAAAGAGATTCGCGTCGGCTTGCCGCGTTCCTTCTCGTTCCCCGGTGTGAGTGCTGCTAACGCTAACCTCAACTAGACCGTTCTCTTGTCGTTTTTGCCGCTCTGCCCTCGTGGGGCGGCATCACCCAACACTTATGGAACAACGTATCGCGGTGGGTTTGTCGGCTCTCCTCGTCTCTGGCGTGGTGGCTCAACTCTTAAAGGTGGTGTGGCTGATTCCACCGATTCCCCAGGGTGTCACGCTGATTGCGATCGTGATTGCCCTGGTGTTTGGACTGGCGGCGTGGATGAAATGGCTGAAAATGCTTCGTCGCCGCCAGCTTAAAGCCGCAAAACGCCTCCAGAAGGACGCTGAAAGCTTCTCCTACTTCATCCAGGCAGAGCTTGTAGAAAAAGAGCTTGATCTGACTTCCGATGCTCAGCACGACCTGCAAACGACCCTGCTGCGAGTCGATCAAGCCCTGCCCCTAGTGATGGGGGCGATCGGGATTCTTCTGGGACTGTTCTAGCTTCTTCCTCCTGCCCCAACGCTTCATGTTTGTGCCGTCCCATGACTTCCTACCCGCAAATTATCCCCACTGATAACCCTCTGCGTCCCCTGGCAGCTCGTCCCACCCGCGAGACGAAGCCGCGCCTATGGCTCCTGGTCCTCGCAACCTGTAGCACTCTCACCTTTGGGATTCGCCCGCAGCAGCCTCTGCTGGCAACGTTGATGTGGGCAATCCGGCTAGGGGGTGCAGCCTGCGCGGTAGCTGCCTTGTATCGTGATCCGGAAGTGGAGATCTATGACCCGATCGCCGAAGCCACTGCTTTGCACCAGTTGCAGATGACCCGATTGGAGGCGGCTCACCAGGCTACCCTTCAGCAGAAACAGTGGGAAATCCAGCAATATTACGACGCGCAAGCGACTCAGCAGATCCAGATCACTATCGATCACTCCGCCAAGCTGTTGCAGCAAAAGGAATTTGAACTCTTGCAACTGAGGCAGACACTGGCAAACCAGCAAGTGGAGTTTGAGACGGAAAAGCAGCGCCTGACGCAATCCTGGCAAAGTCAGTGGGAACGCCTGGAAGTTCAAACGGCTGAACTCGAAGCTGCTAAAAACCAGCTCAAAGCCGAACGCGATGCCATCCATGCCTGGGCAGAAGAAAAGTCAGTTGAACTGGACGCAGCGGAGCGTGAAGCCCGATCGCAGCTCAGTGCCCGTGCTGCCAAGCTAGAGCAAGATCTGGACCATCAGCGCCAGCTGCTGATTGAGGAATTTGAAAAACAGCACAATGCCCTGGTTGAGATGTGCCAAAAGGAAATTGAGAACTACAGGCGACTGATTGCAGACCAGGAAGCGACGATCGAGTCGCAGCGGCTCTATCTCTACAATCTGCAGCAGCCCCAGTACGTGGAAGGTACGACCACCGAAGAACTCCTCGCCGATCGCGTCATTGCTTACCTCTACGAGCAGGGCATCATCGTCCGATCGCCCCTGGTTGTGCCTTACGGTAAAGCCAAATTCCGATTGTCCTTTGCCATCCTCGCGATCGCTCCGGGTAAAAACGATAAAGGCAAGTACGCCGAAAGCCTGATCGATGCCTACAAGCGGCTAGAGCGCGTGAGAGAAGGCATCCGAGGCGTGGTTCCAGGCTGTCGCACGATGCCCGAACTCGAACTTCTGCATCGGCAGATTCGATTGACGATCGATACCTCTGGCGTGGATTGGGAAGCGGAAGCTCGCCGTGCGGCTGAAGCGATTCCTGAACCCCCACTAGAGCACTTTGAACTGTTTGTCGAAAGCTGCTACCACATCGGGCTCTTTGGTCCGACGCGGATGGGTAAAACAGTCTGCATTAACAATACCCTTGCTGTAATGCAGCGGCGACTGGGCGGGAACGCCGAACTGATTGTGGGGGATGCCAAGCTCTCCACGGCTCTAAAGGTCTTAAAACCTCGCTACCTGGGAGCCAAAGAATGCCTGAAGGGACTGCGGGAAGCCGCCGACGAAGTGCAGCGCCGGATTGACTTGAGGGAAGCCGATTACCGAAGCGATCGCCCCTTGCGCGACTTTACCCAGGACCAGCGCATTTATTTTTTTGACGAGATCAACGAAGTCATTAGCCGCTTTAACCAGCCGGTTGACCCCGACGATCTCGAATGGCTGAAAGACCATGACTTTCCCCCCAAGTTTGCCGTATCCACCTACCTCCTGCGACTGTGGCGCATGGGGGCAGAACTGGGGGTGCTGACCCTGGTTGCTGGGCAAAACCTGATGGCAAACCAGCTCAAAATCAACGTGGTGGATCTAGAAAACCTGGGACTCCTCTTTATGGGCGGTGCCATCTCGATCGGGATAAACTACCGCTGCAAGGGCACGGAAAAGTCAGACCTGGAAGCCCAGTATCGCCTCAGACGCGAACGCTACTTCAAAACGAAAGACAAGCAATACAAATACTATGGCTTATTTGCATTGCCGAATGAGCAACCTTATCTCGCGCAAATGCCTGCTCCTGATGCTTATCTTTCAACCTTCACGATTCCGCTTTTAGAAGCAACTGAAACCGATGAGGACGATGAGAGCGGTTTCCTTCACGATGAAGCTGAAGAATTCAATTTTCAAGCTGATGACGAACTGGTGCAGGAAATAGAAACAGGTGGTGCGGCAGCGGGTGCGGAAGAGGCAGACCCTCAAAGCGCACCAGAGCGCACCGGTGCAGATCCAGAGCTGGTGCAGCGACTTGAAGGGATGCTGCACCTGAATTTCACCGATGACGCATCAGAGGCAGGTGGTGAAAATTTCGCACCCGAAAATCCCCTTGCACCAGGGATTTCTACCGCACTGGTGCAGCGGGTACTGACGCAATACGATCGGCTTAAAAGTCAGAACAAAGTGATTCAAAAAGTTTGGACCGTTCCTAAATCAGGAACAAGCATTAAATACCTGGCTGCTAAGTGGAAGTTTCGAAAAATCTTGCATGAGAACGGTCGCAAACTTCCCGGTAAGCAATGGGGTGAAGACCCGAATGACTTAAAGAGCTTTGATGAATTAATCGGAGGTGAACCTTCATGAAACTCAGCAGAATTTTTCTCTATTCAGGCGTGTTGATTTTTGGTGCAACCTCGATGCTGTCCTGGCAGCGATTCAATGCGACTGGGGCAGCGCAAAGACGTGCTGCTGTGGCAGCAGCGGTGCAGCCTGCCGTTGTGATGCCTACAGCAACTCCAAGCGCGATTGCAGTGGCTCCGACTTCGCCCCAGTCTGCTATTCCTGCTCCTGCACCAACAGTTTCCACGGCTCCGCCATCTCCAGGAAGTGTTGCCCTTGAACCTCCTCACCCTACTCCAGTGTTCACGCCTGTTGATTCAAACGTTCAAATTATCAAAACGTGCAATGGGCAACTTGCCAATGCCAACCTGCGATCAGAACCTAGTCTGTCTCCTAAAGCGATTCTGGGAGTCGTCCCCCAAGGGCGGGCGATCAAGCTAACGGGCAGAACGGCGATCGGGGATGGGGAGTTCTGGTATGAGGCGATCGTCTCTACTCCGCTTTATCCCAGTCTCGATCCTGCTGCTATCAATCAACTTTGGGCAGGGCAAACCGGATACCTAGCTGGCTGCTTTGTTGGCAATTAATTCTCTATGCCGAAGGTGAACAGAAGGAAGAACAATCTATCGCCCCAATATCTTCGATATATCAATAGCAAAGGCTGGAAGCAGTCGCTTCGACGTAAGATTGCCCTCAATCTCTTGTTTGGGCGAGATCCAATCATCCCCCTGCTGAAAGCCCATGATGTAGAGCACCTGAGCTACAAGCGGGTGGATTTCCAAAATTGCAGAGGGCATGAGATCCCGTTTCTTGATTTGATGCCCCTCAATCGCTTCATGCACCGTCAAGTTATCACGCCATTGAAAGACTTCCTGCGCCAACTGCTGGGACGGAAGTGGGGAAATGCGATCGTGGCTCATCTCCTAAGGGCTTGCTTGCTGTTCTGGTACGGCGTGCTCCTTGTGATTCTGTTTATTTTTGCACTCCTGATTTTGTATCTCGCGGGGGTCTGAATCCTTATTTCACTTTTTTGATTGTTTCGACCTCTCCTTGTATTTGTTTCATTTACGCTAGGAGAATATTCATGAGTTCTCGCTTTTACCAGCTACCACTAAGTTTCAGTTAATTGCCTGCTCAAGCGACGTTGGAGCCAGGAGGGGTACTGAGCAGATAAGCTTCAGCCTGGGGAATCTTCTGATTCGGTTACAAAAAACGAACATTGAACGATTGCTGATACAGGGTCGCATACGATGAAGTTGTTGAAATCGATCAATAACTTCTTATTCGCGTACCTATGGTTGCTCCAGGAAGTTTGCTGCAAGACCGCTTCCGAGTGCTAGACGCCCTCGGAAGGGGCGGCTTTGGTGAGGTGTTTGAAGTGGAAGATCTAGAGGAGCAGGGTATCCCGAAGGTGCTCAAGGTGTTGGACCTTAGTACCTTTTCTCCCTCATCTCACCCTAAAATCATTCAATTGTTTCAACGCGAAGTCGAGATTCTCAGTCAAATTTGTCATCCCGGGATACCGCAGCTTGATTCAGATGGATATTTTGTCTTATCCCAGTCTCAACAACTCCCATTGCACTGTCTAGTAATGGAGAAGATTCCTGGAGTAAATCTGAAACAATGGCTACAAACCGGCGGCGTTCTCAAGCAAACCCAGGCAATTGATTGGTTGAAACAGTTGCTCTCGATTCTGATTCACTTGCATCAGCAGCAGTTTTTTCATCGTGATATCAAACCCGCTAATATCATGCTACGACCAGAAGGTCGGCTCGTGTTAATCGATTTTGGCGCAGTCCGAGAAATTACCCTCACCTATTTAGCGAAACAACAGCAGCAAGCTACGGGAACGGCAGTCATTTCAGCGGGATACACGCCACCAGAGCAAGTAGAAGGGCAAGCCGTTGCTCAATCCGATTTTTTTGCTTTAGGACGAACTTTTGTATATTTGTTGACTGGCGAAGATCCAATCAATCTGCCTAAAGATCCCCAAACAGGGCAGCTTGTTTGGAGCAATCGAATTCGTGAAGGAACTGAACTCTCACCGTTGTTCGTTGAGTTAATCGATCAATTAATGGCCCCATTTCCAGGGCAGCGCCCGCAGAGTGGGGACGCTGTTGTTCAAATGATTCAAAAGCTAGAACGTCACTTGTTGGAAGGTTCTATTGCGCCAATTGCTGTGGTGCAAAAGGACTTAAGAGATGTACCCAACACGTCCTCGTTCTATGGTCGAATCGAAGAGTTATCTACCTTAAAGCGATGGATTCTAGGTAATTCTGAGCAGGAAACTATATCCCAATGCCGTCTGATTACTGTATTAGGGATGGGCGGAATTGGCAAAACTTCTTTGGTTGCAAAACTGATAGAACAGATTCAGGATCAGTTTGAATTTGTTATCTGGAGATCGCTCCTCAATGCTCCTCCTTTGACGGAAATTTTGGCGGATTGGATTAAGTTTCTATCCGGGCAGCAAGAAAGCCAATTGCCAGAGGACTTAAATCATTGCTTATCGCGCTTGCGTTATTATCTACAGACCCATCGTTGCCTTTTAATTCTAGATAACGTTGAATCAATTCTACAGGCAGGCATTCATGCTGGAAGCTATATTCCAGGGTATGAATGCTATGGGTACCTATTCGATCAAATCGGAACGGCTGAGCATCAGAGCAGCTTGTTCTTAACAAGCCGTGAGAAGCCCAAAGAAATTGCTCTGCTGGAAGGAGACTTACCAGAAGTGCAATCGTTTGCTCTCAAAGGGCTATCTCGGACGGAAGGACAAGAGTTTTTTAAAGCTAAAGGTTGCTACAGTGCTCACGATGAGGATCTAGAGGAGATTTCAGAGCACTATGATGGTAATCCTCTGGCATTGAAAATTGTTGCTTCAGCAGTGCAAGAACTGACTGAAGGAGATGTAACAGAAGTTTTACCTCAGTTGAGGCAGGGTAGGTTTCAGTTCGATGACATCGACGATATTCTAAAACGCCAATGGCAACGCCTAGCTAGGACAGAACAAACCGTGATGTACTGGTTAGCAATCAATCGAGAACCAGTTTCTTTGACAGAATTGCAATCAGATGTTGTTTCCGAGGCTGTATCCCGACAACTTTTGGCAGCTGTTCAATCCCTCAGTCGCCGATCGTTGATTGAGCGAAGTAATAAGAATTGGACATTGCAGCCGGTAGTAATGGAATACGTAACCTGCAATCTAATCACAAAAGTTAGTGAAGAGATCACGGCTCAACAATATAGCATGCTTAGTGAATATGCACTATCGAAGGCTCAAAGCAAGGACTATGTTAGACAAGCTCAAGCTCAATTCATTATTCAACCAGTTGTGAATCAGCTATCTGTAAATTCAGCTGGTACTAAGAGGATTGAATGGTGCCTTAAGGAATTGCTAGCAAAGCTACGAAAAGAGACTGCAAGGCAAGTTGGATATACACCTGGCAATATTTTTAATCTGCTTCGTTACCTTAATATCAATTTAGAAGGATATGACTTCTCTCATCTCCCTGTTTGGCAAGCTTCTCTTCAAGGAGCAGTCCTGCATAATGTAAATTTCACGAATGCAGAGTTTAGTAAATGTATCTTTACACAGACTTTTGGAAATGTGCTGTCCGGTACCTTTAGTCCTGATGGCAAAGTCATAGCAACCGGTAATGCGGATGGGAACATTTACTTATGGTCTGTAGAAGATGGACAGCATCTATTGACATTAGAAGGACATTCAAATTGGGTGCGTCGAGTAGCCTTCAGCTTGGATGGTAGGCTGTTAGTGAGTGGCAGCGAAGATCAAACAATGAGAATTTGGAATTTGCAGGATGGCTCTTGCATCCAAATTATTCGAGGTCATGCCCTTAATCTACGCTCCGTGGCAATTAGCCCTCGGGGGGATATGATCGCTAGCACAAGCGATGATCAAACGATTCGATTATGGGACTTTAGAGCTAGTCAGTGTATTCGCGTCTTGGAGGGGCATCAGCATTGGGTACTATCTGCGAGCTTTAGCCCTGACGGAAGCCGAGTCGTGAGTAGCAGCTGTGATCAAACTCTGCGTATCTGGGATGTACAAACCGGACAATGTTTGCAAGTTATAGAAGGGCATACAAGCTGGGTTGTACCTGTTAATTTTAGCCCTTGTGGTCGAAAGATTGTGAGTGCGGGTTTTGACCAAACTGTACGGATCTGGGATGCAGAGACAGGAGTATGTCTTAATATTCTACAAAAACATACAGGTTGGGTTTGGTCTGCAGCTTTCAGTCCTGATGGCAAATATATTGCAAGTGCAGGAGTCGATCAAACTATCCGAATTTGGGATGCTGAAACAGGCCATTGCCTGCGTGTGCTCAAAGAGCATACTAAACAAGTATGGGCGGTTATGTTTCATCCTGACGGACAGCGTCTAGCAAGTTGTGGAGAAGATCAAACAGTTCGATTTTGGAGTGTTGAGACGGGGCGATGTCTCAGAGTTATTAAAGGATACGCAAACTGGATTCGTTCAGTAACCTTCAGTCATGATGGACAGGCTATCTTTAGTGCTCATCACGATCATATTGTCAGAATTTGGGATGCTCATAACTATCACTGGCTAAATCTTTTAGAAGGGCATACAGATTCTGTCATGGCTGTAGCCTGTTCTCCTGATGGTCGTTATTTAGCAAGTGCTGGAGAAGATCGAAGCGTTCGCCTTTGGCAGGTGTCAGAACGTCGATGCCTATCTGTCTTGACGGGACATGCCGGTGGAGTGTGGGCAGTTACCTTTAGCTTGGATAGTCGTCGGATAATTAGTGCTGGCTGTGATAATACGGTCAGGGTGTGGGATATTCCGTCTGCTACTTGCTTGCATGTTATGCAGGGTCATAACGACCGTATCCTATCTCTGGCATCTAGTCCAACTGATCAATGGGTTGCCAGTGCAAGTGAGGATCAGACCATTAGAATCTGGGATATTCAAACTGGGAAATGCATTCATACCATTCAAGAATCAGCTAGAGTGATGTCTGTTGTCTTCAGCCCAAATGGTCAGGTTCTCGCTAGCAGCAGCTTGGATTGTACAATCAAGCTCTGGGATATGAAAAATGGGCGATCGCTGCAAACGTTAACAGGACATACGGGTTGGGTCATGACATTAGCGTTTAGTCCGGACGGCAAAACGCTTGTGAGTGGTAGTTGTGATAAAACCATTAAATTTTGGCGTATTTCAAGCGGCGAGTGCCTTAATACTCTTGAGCAGCATCAGAATTGGATTTGGTCAATTGCATTCAGTCGAGACGGGTGTAAGCTAATTAGTGCAAGTGAAGACGAAACAATTAAAGTTTGGCAGGTAGAGACGGGCGAGTGTTTAGCGACATTACAGGCATGGGGACCTTATAAGGGCATGAGAATTACTGGAGTATCTGGATTAACCTCAGCACAGAAAGCAACCCTCATTGCCTTGGGAGCCGTTGAATCTACTCATTCCGAACTGGATTGGTTAGATGATCAAATGAAAGATAGAAACTCCCAATTAATAAAATTAACGGATCTAAATTAAAGGAATTATTATGTCTGACGACTTGCCTCAACTTGAAACTCCCAAGCAATTTCACGAGATTCCAACATCTGTTGTTAAAGTAGACCGTACAGAAATTAGCGATTTACCGCTAACGATAAGAAAGTTTGAGATTTGCAACTCGCAGCTTGCAGCGGTTGAGAACGAAGGTGCTCTACCTGAAGATTTACGGGGCTACTATTTTGTAGCCGCTGCTCTAGCACCGCCAAGCACACTAGTGATTAATGGCGATGGCATGATTTATCGGGTTGAGCTTAAAGATGGCAAAGCAACCCTTAAAACACGTATTGCTAAAACACCTTGTTACTACATTGACCAAGCAATTCAGAATCATCCTGAGCGGTACCACAAAGCGTACCACTTCAGCAATGCGGGTCCTAGCCGGATGAGTCGTAATCTGGGCAATCGCAATCAGCTTAATACTGCTTTCCTACAAACTCGCGATCGGTTGCTCCTAACCTTTGACGCTGGAATTCCTTGGGTGATAGACCCTGACAGCATGGAACTGGTTGAGCCAGTAGGGAGAATGGATGAGTGGCTAAGTATAACTACTCCGTTTGCAGGGCTCGTTTCATCGCTGCAGGACACTGTCCTACCGCCTCACTCCAATCCTGCTCATCCAGTTTATGATTATCGCAAACCGCAAAATGATCTTCCTCAGAACTCAACTGCTGAAAGTAATTCCCAATCAGTCGATTACCTGTTAACTCTTAACTATTCAACAGGCTATAAGGGAAAATTTAGGAAGAGCTTTGAGCGTGCCTTTGGCTGGATTAGACGAAAAACGATTCAAAGGCTTGGAATAGGCAAAGGAAAGAATACGCCTTGTACTAGTCGAATATATGGATTTACTGATTTAATTCGATATACGTTTGAGAATCGTAAACTAGAACGGTGGCAGCTTGTTCTTCCTGATTGGGAAGAGAGAAACCCCGATGATGATGAGCTAGTAATTGGCGAACAATCAATTCATCAAATGGCAGTCACCGAAGATTACATTATTTTAATGGACATTGCCTTTAGAATTGAATTCTCACAGCTTTTTGCCCCTTTTACTGTCGATCTAATTGAATCAATACTTGACTGGGTAGTAAATATTCTAATCCTAGTTGGTAAAAAACTGTTGCCTGAAAAACTGCGAAAGAAGTTTAAAGACCTTCAAGCTGACTTAATGGAACGGCGATTAAAACTTGGATATACCCTTTATTCCTTTTTTCTCCAGTTACTTCCGCCATCTCAGATTACAAAACTATATATTATCAGTCGGGAAGAGTTGCGGCATGAAAACAATCCTGGCGGAAGTTTAGCAGATCAGCCCAAGTCACTCAAGGTTCGGAAAGTAACAATTCCACGGGAAGTTTCTCACTTTGCAGCAGACTACAGTAACCCAAAAGGCAAGATTACTTTGCACATTGGGCACCAAAATGGCACTGATGTCACAGAATGGATCAGCAAATATGACAAGCCTAGTACAGAGTATAAAAAGCGATTTGGTATAGAACCAGAACCAAAACGGATGCAGCAACTTGTCGGTATGCTCACAGGTGCAATGGATGTTAGCTCCTTTGGACGCTATGTGATAGATGGAGAAACAGGTGCATTACTCGACTCTAAAGTCATCAGTGATGTGAAGCACACCTGGTATCCCTCAGTTTATACCCATCAGGAGGATTGTCACGATCGCTCTTCTGAGGATGAAATGAAGGTCAAAAATATCTATTGGATGTGCTGGGGCTTCTCTTGGGAAATCATTCCCGATCGTATCTATGAAGCATACAAAAATAAGGAATTTCGAGTAGTTCACCATACTCAGCTTAAGGAGAGTAAACCTTGCAAGTTGGTTCGCCTAAATACTCAAACAATGGAGATTGAAGACTGGTTTGATTTTCCACCTGGCCATTTTGCTTGTTCCCCTCAGTTCATCCCGAAGTCAACACCTTGCCCTGAAGATCAAGACCCTACAACTCATGGCTATATTGCTTGTGTCGTGCTTGCAGATGGGCTAGATTCTAGTACAACCTCATTAAGTGTTAGACCGCAGGATGAGTTCTGGATTTTCGATGCGAGTAATTTGGGTAATTCTAAGAGGAAGGACTCAACTTCTAAAAAGGCAACCGTATATAAACTCAGCAGTTCCGATTCTCTCAATATTGGCTTAACAATTCACTCGATTTGGTTATCTCCAAAAGATTTCAAGCATCAGGGTAGCTTGTATTCGACACCAGAGAAACGACAAGATTTACGCCAAAAAGCTTTCTGGCGTGACTTTGGGGCATTTCTTGAACCTGAGGACGAAGAACTTACTTTAGGTGAGCGACCTAGAACATTCAAAAAGATGAACAGGACTGTAAAATCCCTGCTTCAGGAGATTAAGATTCAATTTATTGAGCAGCAACAAGTGGAATCTAAGTCGGTCGTTGTAATGGATCGTTAAAGTGAGCGGAATTTAGGGCGAAGTCCTAAGGACGAGTAGGTAGTGCCTCAGGATAATGTGGGATTGGTAGAGTAGAGAGGAACCTCGACTAGAAGCAAAGCGATGGAATGTCCTCTGTGCGGTCATAGCAAAGCTCATAAACATGGCAAGA